>JAPPDF010000004.1 GCA_028875575.1 Acidobacteriota bacterium | reverse complement strand
AATCACTCCCCCCTTGAGGGGGAGTCGCAGAAGCCGAGCCGCAGGCGAAGGCTGATGCGGAGGGGGGCATACGCGGCGCCGCAAAGCAGCGCCGAATGGCGAAGGCTGATGCGGTGGGGGGTAAGGCCCGGCTCCGTTCCGTACGACGGGGCTGCTGATACCGTGTGGAACA
Source organism: Acidobacteriota bacterium (assembly GCA_028875575.1). Taxonomy (NCBI): domain Bacteria; kingdom Pseudomonadati; phylum Acidobacteriota; species Acidobacteriota bacterium. The sequence continues at coordinate 14,928 of JAPPDF010000004.1, read as the reverse complement.
GGATTGTTTCAGGAAATGGGGGCGGAACCGGGCGCATGGGCCTGCGTTGGATGGGCTTTATCGCCCGCGTCGGAGCTGTGATAGGCTGGGGATCCCGTGCCTGCGGCAAGGAAGCCGTAACCAAAGGACAACCATGCCCAGTTACCTCTACGTTCCACTGATCGAGGAGCGGAAATTCCTGATCTTCGGGATGGATGCCGCCTCCGGCAAGCTGCGGCTGAACCGGCAGATCCAGTTGTCGGCCCGTCCCTACCAGCTCTGCGCAGATCCCGGGCAGCGATATCTCTACCAGCAGCTTCGGAGCGAATCCTACAGTGGGGTGGCCAGCTTTCGCATCGATCCCGCCAGCGGAGATGTGACCCAGATCGGCGAAGTGGAGCTGGAAGCCGATGCCTGCTACGTGGTCACCGACCGCGGCGGGCGATTTCTGCTGGCCGCCTACCTGATTGCCGGTATGGTGACGGTTCATCCGATCGGCAGCGACGGCGCCGTGCGCAGCCCCGCGTGCGACCAGCGGATCACCGAGATCTACGCACACTCCATCCTGACGGATCCGTCCAATCGCTATGCCTTCGTCCCCCACGTGGCTCAGACCGACACCATTCACCAGTTTCGCTTCGATCCCACCAGCGGCAGTCTGCGCCCGTCGCGGATTCCCAGGATAGCGACCACGCCGGGTCATGGGCCCCGCCACCTGGCGTTCCATCCCTCCGGAAAAGTGGTGTATGCGAACGAGGAGCAGTCTTCCAGCGTCGGCGTCTATGGCCTGGATACCTCCAGCGGCAACCTCACCCCGCTTCAGTCCCTGTCGACACTTCCCCGCGGTGGCTTCCGGGGCAAGAACAGTACCGGGTCGGTTCGGGTTCACCCCGAGGGAAAGGCCGTCTACGTTTCCAACCGCGGTCACAATAGCGTTGCCGCCTTTGCCGTGGATGACGGCACGGGATTGCTTTCGCCGCTGGGCTGGGTCCCCAGCCAGCCGATTCCCCGGACTTTGGGCATTACCTCGGATGGACGCTTCCTTTTCGCCGGCAGCGACGAGTCGGGCCGGCTGAACAGCTATCGGATCGATGAACAGGGGATGCTGGAGTCCCTGGAGACCTACGAGGTGGGGAAGATCGTCTCCTGGATCCTTCCCCTGGCCTTTGGTTGAACGGGAGCTGCGCTTGCAGATTCCCGAATAGATGAAAGGAGCGCCTTTATGGTAAATCGGACAGTGCTCGATGTGGGAAACAGCCGGCAGCTCTTCATCGATGAATGGATCGTGGAGGAGACCCGGAACCTGCGGCGAACCTTGAACCAGCCCGCCAAGTATGCCGGCAATCCCCTCATGTTTCCCCTCTACCCCTGGGAAGGCCGATTGGAGTTGTATGGCACGGTCTGGCGGGAGGAGGAGACCGGCCGGTTTCGGATGTGGTACACGGGATTGGGGAACATGGGTATCACCCCCATGGACAAAAGGAATGAGACCCGTTGGGGGTTCATGGGGTTCGACCCCGAAGAGCTACTTTACAGCATGGCCTACGCAACCTCGAACGACGGCATTTTCTGGGAACGGCCCAACCTGGGCCTGGTCGAGTACGAGGGTTCCCGAGACAACAACCTGGTGCTGCTGAACGCTTCCGGCGGCAACGTCATTCGGGACCCGCGCGACCCCGATCCGGCCCGGCTGTACAAGTCCCTCTTCTACGAGTCCCGCGATCCGGACGGCACCTCCAACGAGGGGGACGGCGTTTCGGTCGCCTTCTCGCCCGACGGCTTGAACTGGACCAAGCATCCGGGCAACCCGGTCATCACCCGGGCCAGCGACTCCCACACCCTGCTGGGTTGGGACGAGAACCACCGCCAGTATGTAGCCCATTGCCGTCCCTCGGTCCACGAGGGCGATCCGACCCGCCGGATCGGGCGCGCGGTCAGCGAGGACTTCATCCATTGGAGCCTTCCCCAGGAGATCGTGGTCCCCGACGAGCAGGACCCGCCGGGCCTGCAGTTCTACCAGATGCCGGTCTTCAAATACGAGGGTCTCTATATCGGACAGCTTGCGGCCTACCATACCCCTCCGGAGGAACCCCACATCCGATTCTTCGGGACTATCGACATCCAGCTTGCCGCCAGTCGGGACGGCATCCGGTGGGAGCGTGTCGGCGATCGCAAGCCCTTCATTCCCAACGGACCGCCCGGGAGCATCGACTCCGGCGAGGTCTACATGGCCAATGCTCCGGTCAGGGTGGGTGACGAGCTGTGGTTCTACTATTCGCCTTCCGCCATCGAGCACGGTCCCACCGGACGAAGCGGGCCCATCTGCCTGGCCAAGCTGAGGCTGGATGGATTTATCTCGGTGGACGCGGGCGAGGACATGGGATCCCTGGTCACCCAGCCGTTTGCCTGCGAGGGCGACTCGCTGGAAATCAACGCCCAGGCCGGCGGAGGCCTGGTGGCAGTGGCGGTCCTGGACGGCGAGGGGACCCAGTACCCGGGGTTCGGCAAGATCGACTGCGCTGTTTTTGACGGCGACTCGGTCCGCCAGGCGGTGACCTGGCGCCATGCCTCCCTGGGGAGCCTGAAAGGGAAGGTCATCCGCCTCAAGTTCTATCTGCGGAACGCCCGGCTCTACTCCTTCAGGCTGAGGGGCTGACGAGGGTTGCGCGCCAGCGCCAGGCAATTGTGGACTGCGAAATGCCCATTCGCCTCAGGAAGCTGCATCCGTTGATCGGTGCAGAAGTCAGCGGGGTGGATCTGGCCGGGCCGCTCGACCGGGCCACGGTGGAAGCCGTCAGGAACGCCTGGAGCCGGTACGGAGTGCTCCTTTTTCGGCGGCAGCCGATCACCGATGAGCAGCAGGTAGCCTTCAGCCGCCATTTCGGGTTGCTCGAGATCTTTCCCCAGGCGGCAAACCGTTCCCAGGCGGTCCCGGAGATCTTCCGCGTCACCAACGTGGGCGACGACAACCGCATCCGGCCGGTCGACAGTCCCGGCGGTCGCTACAGCACTCTGATTTGGGTCTGGCACACCGACAGCAGTTACCGTCGAGTGCCCAGCAAGGGGGCGGTGCTGCATGCCATCGAGGTCGTTAGCAGGGGAGGCGACACCCTGTTTGCCAACATGTGCCACGCCCACGAGCAGATGCCTGCCGAGCTGAAAGCCAGGATTGCGGGACTGAGGGCGCGTCACAGTTTCCAATATTCCCGCCAACTGCGCCGGCTCCCGCCCATGGATCCGGCCGAGGCGGCCCAGGTGCCGCCGGTGGACCATCCGCTGGTCCGCCGCCTCCGGGACGGGCGCCTCTCGCTCTACGTCAGCGCCACCTACATGGAGCGCATCCTGGGGTTGAGCGAGGACGAAAGCAGGAAGCTCATCGACGAGTTGATGGCCTGGGCCACTCAGGACGCGTTTGTCTACCGGCACCGCTGGCATCCCCACGACGTCCTGATGTGGGACAACCGCTGGTGCATCCACGTGGTGACCCCCTTCGACCACGGAGCCGAACGCCGGGTGATGCATCGCACCACCATCGCCGGCACCGAACCGGTGGAGGGGTAGGCTGCAGTTCCCTGGTTTGGTGACAGGCCCTCGGACAGAAGGCAGGAAGTCAGCCAATCTGCGCCGCTGTGCCCCCTCCCATTGCGTTCGACTACTTGAAAGCGGAACCGAAGGAATAACTGAGACGAGCGTAGTAGTAGGCGCCGTTGAATCCGAAGGGGGAGGACTCGCTGTACCGTTCGCCGACGTTCAGTGCGATCGGGTTTTCATCCGGGTAGGTGTTGAAGACGTTTTGGCCGCCGATTGCAAGGGTGATGTTCCGTTTGAAGGAGTAGGCCAACTCCAGATCCAGCAGGTGTTTCCCCGCGGAGGTGTGTGAGTTGTCGAAGTCGAACCAACTGCTGTAGTAGCTGAACCTGCCGAGAAGCCGCAGTTTTTCCTCCCGTGCCCTGTGTTTGACGGTGCAGCTGTACCGGGTCTCCGGAAGGTCTTCCTCCAGGGAGCGAAGCCGCCTTTGGCTGAGGGTGTCGGGATTGAAGTCCGTCACCTTCGTATCGGTGCGGTTCAGCAGTAAGCTGAAGTCGGTGTGTCCGCCCAGCCGCGGCGGGGTCCAGGTCGCAATCACATCCAGTCCCGCCGTCCTGGTTGAGAAGTCGTTGGTGAAAAAGCGGAAGTTTTGCAGATTGGAGGCGCTGGTGACTCCTTCGGCAACCAGGTCGTCAACTTCCTCCGGCCTCAAACTGAAGAGCTGGGTCAAGGTCAGTCGATCATCCACGTCGATGCGGAAGAGGTCCGCGGTCAGTGTGAACGGCCCCCGCTCCAGGATTCCGCCAAGGGCGAAATTCCGCGACGTCTCCGGTTCCAGGGGACTGCCGCCTCTCAACCTGGCGACCGCGGAAGTCGAGGGAATGGTTCCATTGTTGACCAGGTCCATGAGCGCAAGATCGAATTGGGTCGACACGTTGAATGCGTTCGACTGTCCTGGCGTGGGAGCGCGAAAGCCGGTGCTCAGACTGCTGCGCAGGGAGAAGCCCTCGAACAGTCGGAGACGAGCCGCGACCTTGCCGTTCAAGGTGCCGCCAAAGCCCTCGAAATCCTCAAAACGCAGCGCGCCGCCGGCGGTCCAGGCATCGTCGTCTCCCTGGAACTCGACGTCTCCGTAGACGGCGTAGTTGGATCGATTCCATTTGCCGGCCGCAATGGCGCTGAATCCGGGAAAGCCGTTAGAGGTAGCACTGAATCCCTGCGGAGCAAGGGGGCCGATCCGGAACGATTCGAGCTGGCCCATGCCGATCTCGAACTGCTCATTGCGCCATTCGAATCCGCCGGCCAGGTTGGTCATTCGGCTCAGCGCGTAGGAGAGGTCGACATTGAAGCTCAGTTCCCTTTGGGTGTACTTGCCGGGGTCGAAGTCAGTGGGCGAGTCGGGTCCGAGCGAAGCATTCACCGTGTTGAAGATGAAGAAGTCGGCTTCGTTGCTGCCGGCGCCGAGGCTGACGTCCCAGTTGATGGCGTTCCCGGTCTGGCCGCGGAAGCCGCCCACCAGCGAGGCATCCAGCGTTTCTCCCCCGAACTGAGGCGTGAATCCGCCGGGAAAGCGCTCCTGGAAGGAGAAGCAGTCGGGTTCTTCGAAGACCCTATTCAGCGCTACCGGATCCGGCACGTGCTCGACGACGCGAACCTCGGGGCAGCCGGCCGAACCGTCGAGCACGCCGTCGCTGGCGTCCAGCAGGTCGCCGATGAGGAGTGTCTGGCCGCCATCGGCGCTGAAAACGCCACTTCGGGTATTGGGGTTGCGAAAGAAGAAACCGCCGGTAACTTTCTTGGTGGCATAGTTGGCATGACCGTAGAACTGGGTGCTTCCGAACACGTTGCCGAAATTGGCCCACAGCTTGACATCGTCGTCAATGTCGGGCGATCCCCAGATCTGGGCTGGATCGCGAACTGCGGTGTTCCCCCGGGAAATCAGCGCCGCGGCATCGGCCCTCTGCACGCTGCGGTCGGTCGGCTTGCTGGTGGTGAACTCACCGCTGAGATTGAGAAAGCCGAACTGACCCCAGGGCAGACCCAGGTTGCCGGCGGCGCTCCAGCTTTCGCCGTCACCGGCGGTGTAGGCGCCGGTTCGGACCTCGACGGTGCCGCCTTCCCGGGCGTCCTTGAGTTGGAAGTTCATCACACCCGCAATGGCATCCGAACCGTACTGAGCGGAAGCCCCGTCACGCAGCACCTCGACCTGGCGTAGAGCGATGGCGGGAATCACCGAAAGGTCAGGACCCTGGGCGCCGGTAGCAGGACCGCCGCCGCCCCAGTGGATCACGGCCGCACGATGGCGCCGTTTGCCGTTGATCAGCACCAGGGTGTGGTCGGGGGCGAGATTGCGCAAGCTGAGCGGTCGCACGATGGTGGAGGCGTCGCTGATAGGCTGAGTGCTGACGTTATAGGACGGCGCCAGCGTGCGCAGCAGGTTGCTCAGGTCGGCATCCCCCTGGCTGGTGAAGTCTTGGGAGCTGATCACATCCACCGGCACCATTGACTTCGTGACCGAACGCGGCTTGGCGCGACTGCCGATGACGACGATCTCCTCCGTGATGACTTCAAGGAGCTCAGACTCGTCTTCCTTCTGTCCGGATGGAGTTTGTTCTTCCCGGCTGTCGGTCTGCTGAGCAAATACCTGTAGCGCCACGACCTGCAGCAGAATGACAGTCAGCCTTGACAAGCGGTAAATGGGGTTGGTTTTCGGCATACTGTTGTGGTTCCGGTTCTCAAAGCCAAGGAACAATCTATATCATGCCCACATCCCATGTGAAATTGTAGGGGCGCTCCTTGTGGGCGCCCAGTGCGCGGTTGCCGGGAACAACAGGGCAACCGCATGGGATGCCGCTACGTTGTGGATATCAGTTCCCGGCGTGGCCCAATCCGTTGCTTTCCACTTTGAACTGCAATAGCATGAGCTTGGTCCCGTAGTCCCGCCGGAAGACGTTCGGCCCTCCCCGGGACCGTGCCCACGGATGAAGAAATTCCTCCCAGTCTCAAGCTTCTGCACTTTCCTTGGCCTTGGCAGCTTCGGAACGCGGCGGCCGTTTCCGCGGCCCTCGGCATTGGCGCATCCGAGGTCGAGCTGGCACAAGTTCGATTCGGCCATTGCAGCCGGGTGGTTCGCGGTACTTGTCCTGGGTCCCGCCCCGTCCATCTCCGCCGCCGATGCCCGGGATTGGCCTCAATGGCAGGGTCGGGGCCGCGCCGGGGTGTGGTCTTCGGTCCAACTGCCGCGGCGGCTCGACCCGGGTGCGGTCGAAAGGCTCTGGAGCGCCGAAGTCGGCGGCGGTTTTTCGGGCGTGGTGGTAGTCGGGAACCGGGTGCTCACCATGGACCGGGTTGGGCCAGGGGAGGAGGAACGGGTGCTCTGCCTGGACCGCAAGGACGGCTCCCTCCTATGGACCCACAGCTATCCGGCACCCTACGGGGACCTGGATTGGGGCAAGGGTCCCCGGGCCACCCCCGCGGTCGATGGCGGGGAGGTCTTTACCCTGGGAGCCGTGGGCCGGGTTACCTGTCTCAGCCTCTCGGACGGCAAGCCGCGCTGGAGCCTGGATCTTCAGAAGCGCTTCGGCGGGAAACAACCGACCTGGGGACACTCTGCCTCGCCTCTGGTCGTGGAGGACCTGGTCTACCTGCAGGCCGGAGGGCAGGCCGGCGCCACCGTGGTGGCCCTGGATCGCCAAACGGGCCGGCAACGCTGGCGCGCCCTGGAGGACCGTCCCGGATATTCCTCCCCAGTCATGGCCAGAGTCGGATCAACCAGGCAACTGCTGGTGTGGACGGCCGATCGCCTGGTGGCTCTCGACCCACGGACGGGGAAGGAGATCTGGGGAGTGCCCTTCCGAACCAGCAGCTACGACGTGGCCATCATTTCTCCGGTGTTCGACGGCAGCCGGTTGTTTGTCTCGGGCTACTGGGACGGTGCCCTGGCCTGCGGCTTGCGGCACGGTCAAGGTCCTGAAGAGCTGTGGAGGTCGCGAAGGTTGAGTTGCCTGATGTCGACGCCGCTCTGGTCCGGGGACCATCTTTACGTTCTGGACAAGCGGGACGGCCTGTTATGCGTCCATTGGCCCACTGGGAAGGTGGTCTGGTCCGACAAGCACCGCCTGACGCCCAAGGGGAGGAACCCTCACGCGGCCCTGGTATGGGCGGGGGAGGGCCGTTCCGGCAAAAATGCCGGGGGATCGGCCGTGGCCGTCAACGCTGTGGGCGAGCTGGTGCTTCTGAACCTGAGCCCCGAGAGGTTCGAAGACCGGGGGCGGGCAAAGATCATCGAAGGGGGGGATGCGCCCGTTTGGGCACACCCGGCATTTTCGGGCCAGGAGGTGTTCGTTCGCAGCCAAAAGGAGCTGGTCTGCGCCCGGGTATCCCCCTGAAGGGCGGGTTGGGTGGCGCCAACCTCTTCTTCGACTCGGTCGCGCCGACACAACAAAACCTCGAACGGGCGATCACTTGGAATAGAATAAACAGTCCGGGGGCTTCAGTCTCTGCGACGAATTGTCCGGCGCGGTGCCGCAGGTGAGTGTATGTACACGCTCCCATGAACCGCGTGGGTTGACGAATTGGGTTTAGGGGCGGGGGCGGATTCCCCGCGGGTTGACGAATTGGGTTTGGGGGCGGGGGCGGATTCCCCGCTTCCGTTTCACGGTGGGGGCGCACTCACATGTTGCAGATGGAACCGTCGAAGATGCGCGAACTTGCGCACCATGTAGTCGAAATACTGATAGAACGGAGTGTGCGCCTGCCAAGCGAGAGGGTGTGGGAGGGCGACTTCAAGGACGCCCTGGTTCATCAGTTGGACGAAGACCCGCCGGAAACCGGCCGGCCGCCCCGGGAGGTAATCGACCGGGCAGCGCAGGACGTGCTGAACAATACGTTGAGACTCGATCATCCGAGGTCGTTCGGCTTCGTGCCGACCTGCCCGACATGGCCGGGCGTGCTGGCCGACTTCATGGCGTCCGGGTTCAACGTCAACGTGCCAACCTGGCTCGTAGCGAGCGGCCCGAGCCAGATCGAAGAAGTCGTCATCGGTTGGTTCCGACAGTGGTTCGGACTGCCGAAAGGGGCGGGTGGGCTGATGACCAGCGGCGGGGCTTCGGCGGCGCTCCACGCGCTCGTGGCTGCGCGCGAGGCGGCCGGCAATCCGGAGCGCCCGGTCGCCTACATGAGCGACGAAAGTCACAGCGTACAGCTCCGGGCCGCGCGGATCGTGGGCATCACGCCGGATCGGATTCGGGTGCTCCCGGCCGACAGGTCGGGCCGGATCGATCCGGGCGAGCTTGCGGAAGCCGTCGCCGCGGACCGATCGTCCGGGTGCACGCCGATGGTCGTTTGCGCGAACGCCGGCACGCCCAGCCGCGCGGCGGTCGACCCGCTGCCGGCACTGGCAGACATCTGCGCTGCTGAGCGAATGTGGCTTCACATCGATGCGGCCTATGCCGGTTTCGCGATCCTGGCCCCGCGCGGCGCCGCGGCGCTCGAGGGAATCGATCGGGCGGACTCGATCAGCGCCGACCCGCACAAGTTGCTGTTCCAGCCCTACGAGGCCGGTTGTATCCTGGTTCGCGATGTCGGTGCCCTTGAGCGCGCCTTCTCGATTCGACACGACGTGTTGCAGGATTCGGTATGGGGCGCCAAGCACGCCAACATGGCGGACTACGGCATCCAATTGAGCCGCGGTTTCCGCGCTTTGAAAATCTGGATGTCGATTCAGACTTTCGGGATGGCAGCGTTCCGCGCGGCGATCGAGAACGGGCTCGATCTGACGACTCGGGCTGCGGAGTACGTCAGAGAGAGCCGCTCGCTGGAGTTGATGTCGGAGTCGCTCGGGATCGTGTGCTTTCGTGTCAACCCCGGGGGCGTCAGCGAGGACGCGCTGGCCGGCATGAACCGGAGGGTGCTGGCGAACATGTTCTGGGACGGGCAGTCGTTCCTGTCGTCCACGATGGTCAACAAGCAATTTGTCCTGCGGCTGTGTATCGTGAATCACAGCACGACGTGGGATGACGTGCGGGAGACGCTTGAAGCGGTTGAGCGCTTCGCCACCGAAGTAAGCGATTAGTCACGGTCGTGAACGGACGATTGTCGCGGGTGCCGACATTATGAGACCTGGCGCGGGCGATGACTTCGAATAGGATATTTGGTCCAGGAGCCCCACCCTCGGCGACGAATTGTCGAGCTCAGATACGGCCGCAATCATCCCTGTTCATCTGGGGCATCGTCATGCCGACTCGTATCCTGCTGCTTTCGATCCTGATGGCCGTGGCCACGGCCGCCGCGGGTCAAATATCGGAACCTGCCGGGATCGAGTTCTTCGAAAAAGAGATCCGCCCCCTGCTGGTGGAGCACTGCCAGGTGTGCCACGGACCCCGGCTGCAGCAGGGAGGCCTGCGTCTGGATTCAGCCGAGTTTCTGCGTCAGGGTGGCCTCTCGGGACCGGCGGTGGTGCCGGGCCAAGTGAAACAGAGCCGCCTGATTCAGTTGGTGCGGGGTTCCGGGGACCTGCAAATGCCTCCCACCGGACCTCTGTCGGAGAACCAGGTCGCCGCCCTGGAGCGGTGGGTTCGAGACGGCGCCGTCTGGCCCGAGCCCCAGGTCGCCGCCCTGGAGCGGTGGGTTCGAGACGGCGCCGTCTGGCCCGAGCCCCAGGTCGCCGCCCTGGAGCGGTGGGTTCGAGACGGCGCCGTCTGGCCCGAGCCCCAGGTCGCCGCCCTGGAGCGGTGGGTTCGAGACGGCGCCGTCTGGCCCGAGCCCCGGGCGGTCCGCAGGCAGAGGGCGGAGCGGCCCAGCCGTGTCGTTGCCCGGTCTCCCGCCGACCGGGAGTTGGCTGCCGGGCTGCAAGTCTGGCTGAAGGCCGACGCCATCCAGCTCAAGGAGGAGGAGAGGCTCAAGTCCTGGCAGGACGCTGGCGGCCGCGGCAATCATTGGAGGGTTTCCGCGGTGGAGGGGCTGTCGGGTGAAGCCGCGGCGCCGGAATGGATTGAGGAGAGCCGGGTGCACGGGAAGCCGGCCCTGAGATTCGACGGGAAAAGCCGGCTGGAGGGGCCCGATAGCCTCCTCTCCAGGGAGGCGAAATCGTCCGGGACCGTTTTTGCGGTGGCCCGCTTTGAATCGCCGGACAAGAGTGGCGAAGCCGACGGGAGCATCGCCACACCCGGCGACAACCGCCCCTGGATTGTCGCCAGGACCCGCCGCCCCGGGACCGCCAACGGTGCCGTTCGCTATTACCTCAACGGAAAGGAGTCGGACGGTTCTCCGGCGGTCCAATCCCTGTTGAACCAGGTTGCCTCAGGCCGGATCTCCTTCCGCGGGGACCTGGCGGAAGTGATCCTCTACGACACCGCCCGCACCGAAGCCGAGCAACGGTCGCTGGAGGCCTACCTGGGGGAAAAGTACGACATCCTGCTTCCCTGGAACCCGGAGGAGACGGTCGCCGAGTTCACCGAGGAAGAAAAGTATTTTTGGGCCTTCCAGCCCGTGACTCCCGGGGAGACTCCGGCAGTTCTGGAGCAGGCGTGGCCCCGCACCTGGCTGGACCGGTTCATCCTTGCCGGGCTGGAGGCCAAGGGTCTGCGGCCGGCTCCGCCCGCGGACCGCCGCACACTGATTCGCCGGCTCACCTTCAACCTGCTGGGTCTGCCGCCGGAACCCCGGGAGGTTGAAACCTTTGTCAATGATCCCTCGCCCCATGCCTACGCGAACCTGGTGGAGCGCCTGCTGGACTCTCCTCACTACGGCGAGCGCTGGGCCCGCCACTGGCTGGACGTGGTTCGCTATGCCGACACCACCGCCCATGACGGCAATTACATCATGCGCTTCGCCTACCGCTACCGCGATTACGTGGTGCGGGCCTTCAACCAGGACAAGCCCTACGATCGATTCATCCTGGAACAGCTTGCCGGCGACCTCCTTGCGGGAGACGCCGACTGGCGGGCCTTCCGAGACCGGATGGTAGCCACCGGATTCCTGGTGCTGGGTCCCAAGGCGCTGGCGGAGCAGGACAAGGAGAAGTTCCTGTTCGACGTGGCCGACGAGCAGATCGACGTCACGGGTCGCGCCTTCCTGGGCCTGACCCTGGCCTGCAGCCGCTGCCATGACCACAAGTTCGACCCCATTCCCACCGCCGACTATTATTCCCTGGCCGCCATCTTCAAGGGTACCCGGACCATGGCCGATCTGGAGTTCGCCTCCAAGTGGCAGGAATGGTCCCTGATGAGCGAGCTGCGGAAGCGCTACCCGGATCGCTTTCCCGCTCCCGTACCCAGCCTGGCTCCCCTGGGCGAGGCCAGCCAGTCCAGCACCAAGTGCGAGGCTACCGCGGACAAGGCCATCGACGGGGTCTTCAACAACCGCCAGGAGACCGGCGAGAGCGACGCCAGCCCTTGGTGGGAGGTGAAGTTGGCCGGAAGCGGTCCCATCGGCATGGTGGTCTTGTGGAACCGCGTGGATGCCGAATTCAAGCGCCTCTCCAACTTTCGGGTATCGGTGCTGACCGATGCGCGACAGGAAGTGTGGAATCAGGACTTTTTCCCGGAGGGTCCGGATGCCGAGGAGTTTCCGACCCCGGCCGAGGGGTTTCGCATCTGCCCGCCCCAGGGAACTACGGGCCGGATCGTGCGGGTGGAATTGCTGGGTCCCCGCGAAGAGGAGACCGCCTATCTGCATATGGCGGAAGTGGAAGTGTTTGCCGCCGGGGACTGTTCCAGGCCGCCCGCGGATCCGCTGACCGTAATGGCCGTCAAGGACGGGGGCTCGACACCCATGCGGATCATGGTGCGCGGAAACCACCGCAATCCCGGCAAGCTGGTGCCCCGTCGTTTTCTTCAGATTCTGGATGAGGGCCCAAACGGGATCGTAGACAGCGACCAGAGCGGCCGCCTGGAGCTGGCCCGGTTCATTGCCAGCCCTGACAACCCCCTGACGGCACGGGTGATGGTCAACCGGATCTGGCAGTGGCATTTCGGGACCGGCCTGGTGGCCAGCAGCGACAACTTCGGGACCCTGGGAGACCGGCCATCCCACCCGGAGCTGCTGGATCGACTGGCGGCCTATTTCGTGGAGTCGGGATGGTCCATCAAGCAGCTTCACCGGCTGATCCTGAACTCCAGCGCCTACCGGATGCAGAGCGGCGTCTCCAACCCGGCGGCCGAGGTTGCGGATGCCGGCAACCGCCTGCTCTGGAGGTTCCCGCGCCGCCGCCTGGAGGCAGAAGCCCTGCGCGATGCCATCCTGGCCCTCAGCGGCCGGCTGGACCGGACCATGGGCGGGTCCATCTTCGACTACAAGGGCAAGTCCGCGGTGGACGACTATTACCGCGGCCTGTTCTCGGCAGGGAAGGGGGGCTACGGCTTCGACGCCTATCGGAGCGGACGCCGCAGCCTCTACCTGCCGGTGGTGCGCAACCAGCTCTTCCCCATGTTCCAGCTCTTCGACTTTGCCGATTCCAACGCCGTCACCAGCAGGCGCGGCGACTCCACCGTGGCCCCCCAGGCCCTGTTCCTGATGAACAGTCCCTTCGTCATGGAGCAGGCTCGCCACTTCGCCGAAGACCTGCTCTCCCGGGAGACCGCCGATGACCGCGAGCGGGTGGATTTGGCCCATCGCAAGGTACTGGCTCGTCCCCCCTCCGACCATGAGACCCGGCAGGCGCTGGCCTACCTGGCAGCCTACCCTCGGGTTCAGGAGGCGGGCCAGGCCGAGGAAGCGGAGGCCCGGCGGGAGGCCTGGGCCAGTTATTGCCAGTTACTGTTCGGCCTCAACGAATTCATGTATATTGAGTGAGAACGGAACGCTTCCGTCTCGAGACTACCGGCATGAATGACCCTTCGGCATCGCACCCGGCTCGCCTTCCCGGACCGCTTCCCCGGCGCGATCTCCTGCGTCGGGCCGCCTGCGGCTTCGGCTACCTGGCCTTCGCCGGGTTGTCCTCGCTGGAGGCCCGGGCTGCACGGGCGCCATCCAGGGATCTCAATCCTCTCAGTCCCAAGCCAACCCATTTTCGGCCCCGGGCCAAGCGGGTCATCTTCCTCTTCCTGCACGGCGGAGTCTCCCACATCGATACTTTCGATCCCAAACCCAAGCTGACCCAGATGCACGGCAAGCCCTTGCCCTTCCCCAAGCCCGAGATCACCTTTGCCGAGACCGGGAACCTGTTGAAGTCTCCCTGGGAATTCCGACAGTACGGGGAATGCGGCCAACCGGTGAGCGAGCTCTTCCCTCATATCGGCACCTGCGTGGATGACCTGTGCATGATCCATTCCATGGTTGGCGACTTCGTCTCTCACGGCGGCGCCGCCCTGCAACTCCACACGGGGGACGGGAATCTGATCCGGCCAAGCATGGGATCCTGGATTCTCTACGGCCTGGGAACCGACAACCGGAACCTGCCCGGGTTCATCAATATCTCGCCTCCCTACATCCATGGCGGGGGCCAGAATTTCGGGTCGGCCTTTCTGCCCGCCGTCTACCAGGGAACGGGGATCGGCGATGGCGCCACCCAGTTCGTCGAGGGGGAAATACCCAACCTGAAGGGCGGGGGCAGAGACGTGGCGGTGCAACGCCGGCAACTCGACCTCATGGGGGCCTGGAACCGGCGCCATCTTGCCTCGACCGCCTACGACGCCCGGCTGGAAGCCCGCATCCAGGCCTTCGAGCTGGCCTTCCGCATGCAGCGCCATGCTCCCGAAGCCCTGGATTTCTCCAGGGAGTCGAAGAGCACCCTGGATCTCTACGGCATCGGGGTGGAGCCCACCGACGAGTATGGGCGCCAGTGCCTGCTGGCCCGTCGCCTGGCGGAGCGGGGAGTGCGCTTCGTGCAGGTTTCCCACAGCTATCCCAGAAACTACTGGGATCAGCATTCCAAGTTGCGCGAGGGCCACGAAAAGAACTCCCGCAAGGTCGACAAACCCATTGCAGGACTGCTCAAGGATCTCAAGGGCCGGGGAATGCTGGAGGACACCCTGGTGATCTTCGGCACCGAGTTCGGGCGCTCACCCGCGGTGCAGGGGGATGACGGGCGCGACCACAACCCCACCGGGTTCACCATCTGGATGGCGGGCGGCGGGGTCAAGCCCGGGATTCGCTACGGCGCCACCGACGAGTTCGGATGGTATGCCGTGGAAAACAAGATGACCTTCAACGATTTCCATGCCACCGTGCTCCACCTGATGGGCCTGGACCACACCAGGCTCACCTACCGCCACGCCGGGCGCGATTTCCGCCTCACCGATGTCGCCGGCGAGGTACCGCAGGAAATCCTTCTCTAACCGGCAGGAGTCTTTCCTCTACTTGTCTGGAACGCCCCTCCCCTCGTGAGCAGCCCTGTCGCACGGTCCGGAGGCGAGCCTTACCCCCCTCCGCATCAGCCTTCGCCATTCGGCTCGGCTTCTGCGACTCCCCCTCAAGGGGGGA
>JAPPDF010000003.1 GCA_028875575.1 Acidobacteriota bacterium | reverse complement strand
GCAGAATACGAAACAGGGATACCAATAGACCGACCAGTATCCCCAACAGGGTGATGCCGGTTCCGACGACAGCAAGGATGATTTGGTAGGTGTCGCTCATGCAAACAGTCTATCACAAACGCTATGGTTCGCTTCACCGGACCCGCCACCTGCCTGCGCCCCCGCAGAGCGTGTCGTCACTCCTCTCCTTCCGCATGGCTGATGCTGATGCGGTGCCCGCCGGGAGCGTCGATGGCCGGGTTGGTGCGGACAAAGTGCGGGCGGGACGCCCGCGCTCCCGGGGGGATGCATTCGGGTGACGACCTCGTAAGCATCTGACAGGCGTTCTTGAATCGATCCCTGCCGGAAGGAATTCGAAGTCGGTCCGCCGGGGCGCCCGTCACAGCGAGGAGGGCTTGCCGTTATCCAGTTCGTGCCTGGCCTGGGCCAGCAGGTCCTCCAGGCCATCCAGAGAACCCTGGTGAATGGCCCGGTAAACCAATTCCAGGTTCTCGCGAGCAATCTCGGCGAAGCGGCCGTCGAGAACCACGGCCTTGGCCAGGGGCTCGATGGCTTCCACCACCTGATTTCTGGCACAGAAGACAATGCCGAGCTGAAACTGGGCAAAATCGGAGCGGGGAGCCAACTCGACCGCCCGGGAGGAGTAGAGGTGGGCTTTCCGGAGGTTGAGCCCGGCATTGGGGTTGGAGGGGTCGCGCCGGCCGGCCTCGTACTGCGACAGGTAGGCGCTCCCCATGTAGGCGTAGTTCTGGGACATGAGACCGTCAACCCGGGACTGCCACTGCTCCTGGTCCATGTGGCCCGGTCGCTCCAGGCCTCGCAGGCTTCGAACCGCCCTGGAGGCCCGTCGGATGGCCTTGGCAGGCTCATCCAGTGCGTGGTAGGCGGTCGCCAGGATGGTCAGGACCTGGGGGTCGGAGGGAGAATCCGACAAGCTGGCCTCACCGTGCTCGATGGTCTTTGGAAAATGGTTGAGCTGCCAGAAGAGCCAGGTGGCCTGGCGGCGCAGGTCCCGACGCCGTTCGGACTCGGGATGCCGGGCCAGGAAGGCTTCGATCAAGCCCACACGCCGGGCTGAATTCTCGGCGCCGGCGATGGCCAGCATATCGACCTCTTCCTGCACGTCCTTTTCACCCGGTTTGGGCAGATTCAGGACTGCGCTCACAGCCGGCGATCCGTTCCCTTCCAGGCCGGAAGCAACCGCCTCGCCTTCCCCTGGCAGAACCTCGATATGCTCCAAGCGGGTCAAAACGGTTCGGGAACCCGAAACGTTACGCGTTTCCACCGCAAGAGAATAGTTGCCCGACTCCAGGTCTGCCGTGGGAAGCTGGAAGGCCACGCCTGCTTCCCCCTGGGTGGCGGCTTCCATTCCCCTGTTGAGGAGCACCGGCGGAAACTCCTTGAATCGTCCGCTCTCTCCATTCAGGGAAACCCTGGCCATCAAGGGGTTCTGACTGTCCTCGGCCACCAGGTTGTAGATCCTGTAGTAGACAATCAGCGGTTCTCCCCGCGTGAAACTTCCGGAGGACGGAGCCAGGACTTGAAGACCCCGGTGGATAAAGGGATCCGATTCGTCGTTCAACTTTGCCTGCACCGCAAACACCGAGGGCGGGAAGGTCTTCAGTTCCCTGGCCGCAACCAGGCTGCTGGTGGCCAGCCGGTCCTCCGGCAGCACCGGGATGATCAGCTCTTTCTCGGCGGTACCTACTTTTCCGCTGATATCGGCCACGGCCAGCTTCAGGCGGTAACGCCCAGGTGGCAATTTCATACGGCCGTCGAAGGTCACCTTCCCGCTTGCACCATCAGCCTCGACCGTGCTGCCGAAAACCGATTCGATTTCACCATCCTCTCCCTCCGCCACTGCCAGGATCCGCAACGGCTCCAGGGATGAAGCGGCGGGGACATCGTCCTCAGGCAACCGCGCCTCGGCCGAAATGCGAACCAGAGCTTGGTCGGGATCCGGGTAGAAGGTATAGGTGGTGAAGCTCAGCGGGATTGCGGAAGAAGCACTCGGAGCTGCCAGCGCAGCCAGCAGGCGGTCCTTGGGACCGGAGGGTTTCCCGTAAGGGAGGCGTTTAGCCAGGACGACCCGTCTCTGGACGGAGCCAATGACGGCATCCACGCTTTCACGTACCACCGCCTTGAGCTGATGCTCCCCGGGCGGCGCTTCCAGGGTGACTTTGGAAGTCGCTCCCAGGGCCGCCAGCTCCTGCCGGCCGGTCCGGGTCAGTTTCAGGTCCAACTGCTTCTCCTGCCCCCCCAGGAAATCGTCCTTCTCGCCGTAGGCGGCCGTGATCAGGTGCAGCAGATTGGTCTGGTGGTCCTGCTGGTCCAGGAAGGGCAGGCGCTCGAAGTCGATGCGGGTAAGTACGTCGACCCGGTAGCGATCCTCGCCGACAGGGAAAGCATTGTAGGAGAGACGGATAGGAATCTCGTTCAGATTTCCGGGAGCCCGCAGGGCGTCCAGAACTTCCCTCTTCTTGAGCGCGATATAGGTGGGATCCTCTCTGGGAGCATAGTAGCCCTTGCGGTGGGTCACCTCGAGCCCGGGACGCGAAACCTTGACGTTAATCCGGTGGTAGCGTCCGTCCGATGCGGTATGCGGCGAGGCGTAGGTAAGCACGTAGTAGAAGGACTGACTGTCGGCGATCTGCTTCAGCCCGCCGAAGAGATCGTTGTTGTTGTGGTAATGGACCCCGCCCGTCTCCAGGGCCAACTGGGCCAGGGGCTGGGATTGCACACGGATGTTCTCCTCCCGCATGGACATCTGGGCCAGGGTGGCCTCGGTAGCCAGGGCAGCCGCCTCCGAGGCGCGGTAGGAGGTGGTATAGAGCCCCCGCATGTCCACCGTGCTCAGAATGGTCCCGGAACGCAGCGCGGCATGAACCACCCCCTGCATCTCGTAACGGAGGTGATGGGCCAGAAAACCGTCCGAGACCAGCATCAGGCTCTTTCTGCCCTCGAAGTGCTGGAGCGACCGCAGGTGCTGCTGAAGCGTGTGCAGCAGGTTGCGGCTCCAATACTGGTTCTCGCGGTAGATGCGGGACGCCTGGCCGCGGACCATCACCTCGGCGTTGCGCCGCTGTTCCGAGTTTCCCTGGGTCAGGTCTACCCCCAGTATTTCAGTGTTCCTGAATGCCCGGGGATTCTGGTCCCTGCCGCCTTGGCTGGAGCCGAAGACTCCCCCTGAAACCATTTGATTACAGAAGATCTTCTCAGAAATCGCCGTCTCCAGCGCCAGGGGATCGGTTTCGTTGTAGATTCTCTGGGCCTGCAGATCGCTGATGGCCGGACAGTCGGATCTCATCACTCGCCTGCGGTTCAGTTTCCCGGGCAGGAGCCGGACCGCCTGGAGAAGTTTCTCGCGATCGGCGGTGAATGGCTGGTGAAACTTGCCGGAAGCCGCCACCATGGCGACCCTGTCGCCGGGTTGCAGCCGTTCCTGCACAAACTTCCCTATGGCGTCCACGGTGCGCTTCAAGGCTCCGTGGGAGGGTGAGGTGACGTCGTCGATCAGCAGGCTGATGAAGTGAGGCCGACTCGAGGCGGGACCGGCGGACGGAGCCGGCGGCGATTCCCCATTGGACCCATCGGCTGGAGCTTTCTCCCGTTCAATCTCACGCTCATGGGACCGGACGACTTCGTAGGACTCCCGGGTGAAGCTCTGGATGGGAAGGGGCTTGCCGTCCTCGAAGACGGTGAAGTCCTCGACGGTGAGGTCGGTGACCGGCTTGCCGCGCTCGGTGACGATGGCCCTGACCACCACCACCTCGACCGGCACCCGAAAGGTGAATTCCGCTTGCGGTTCGGCGTCGGCCGGCGCCGATTGCTGGGACCGGGCCGGACCTGACAGGCTCAGTGCCAGCAGGAGCAGGCCCACGAGTCTCAAGGTCCGCCCGAATGAATGGAAAGGGTTGGTGACCATGTCAGCACCCTTGAGTTGGAATTCGCTCCGGCGCCTCTGTTTCGAGCGTGGACGCCTCCAACAACACGCTGGTGCGATGGACAATTCCGATGACAACCCCGCAGCCGCGGCATCCGCGACCGGGAATCGTCCGGCGGCGCAACGGCAAAGTTACGGCGGCTACTGAACCTTGAACTTGGCCACCGGCGATACGGTTCGGTTGGCGAGGTTGTCGGTGATGTTCAGAACCAGGCTGTAGTCGCCGGGTTGAAGGTTGTTCAGAGGAAACAGCTTGGCCAGGGTCACCTGCCGCAGGGCGCCTTCCGTCGCGCTCTTGCTCTCCCGGAAGCGACGGATCTCCTGGTCGCCCTTCTTCAAAACGTACTCGATGGTCGCCGAAGGTTTCTGGGTCTCTTCGTCCAGGGACAGGTTGTACACCTGGAAGTAAATGCGCATGGGCACGGCCCGATGAAAGGTCTCGGCCACGTTGGGGAAGACCTTGGAGGCCCCCAATACAAAGGGGCCGGCGCCGGCCTGGTAAGCCGGCAGGGGCTCGATTCTGTCCGCCAGGATGATGCTGCTGGTCGCCAACTGGTCTTCGGGAAACCTGGGGACCCGAATGCTGCGGTAGACGGTGCCGACGTCGCCGCTGTTGATGTCCTTCAATACCAATTCGACCTTGTAGACGCCGGAAGACAGGGGCACGGTGGTCTGGTAGAGAGAAGTCCGTTCCAGGGCTTCCTTGTAGGTGGAATCCGGGGTCATCTGGCGGATGGGTTCTTCGAAAAGGTGCACCCTGCGCCCGGTGATGGTGGTGATGCGCCCGAAGACATTGACCGAGGCCTGGTGGACCCCCTCCTGCTGCTTGAAGGTCATGTCGCTGTTCTTCATTGCCACGGTGATGGCCGTCAGCACGGTGTCGTCGGTGATCTTGAGGTAGTCCGTCTTGAACTCGAATGGAAAGAGATTGTAGGACAGCTTGGTGTCCACCACCGTCTCCAGGTCCTTGAACCGGATCTTGGGAGCCTGCCCCAGGGCGACCGTCTCCATCAACTTCTCGCTCTGCAACGCGTGGAAATCATCGACATCCAGCCCTCCAGGCAAACGGTTCCGGCTGATCGGCTCTACGTCGCCCAGGATCAGCTTCTGGTTGATGTCGTAGCCGGGCGCATTGGCCAGGGCATCCTTTTCGAAAGGATCTCTGGCGATGCGGTATTCCCCGCTCAAGCCACGGTCCACAAACTCGATGATGACCTCGGCGCCGAGGTTGGGACCTTCAATGTAGCGGTAGCGCCACTTGATGTGTGGGTATTTGACCGACCAACCGCCCCCTTCATTGAAATCCCGAAGGGTCATGTCGCCGCCGTGAAAGGTCTCGATGGAATCGGGAGGCCCCCAGGTGATATAGATCCGGCCGCGATCGGTCTTCCATCCGGGCTTGCCCGAGGGAAACCGCTCGTTGGCGTAGGCGATGCGCCGGTAGTGCTCATCGCGGGTCTCGTTGACCATGGTGTCGGGAGTGGGATCCCTTCGCAGCCAGAACTGCTCCACGAACTGGTAGCGCTCATCGTCCGTTTGCAACTGGTCGAAGGCGGCTTTCTCCTGGGGAGTGATGATGTACAAGACATCCTGCTCCAGCCACTTCTTGAGGTATCGGTCGGAGGTCTCGCTTCGAAGAGACTTTTCGCGCCGTTTGTCCTCCTTCTTCCTGGCCAGCAACGTCAGGGAACAGCCAAGGATCAGAACCGAAACAAGGAGGAACGTCGGGATGCGATCGAGAAATCTGTTTTGCATAAGGCACCTGCCATAACGGCAAACGGGACAAGGCTATCAACGTAACATTTGATTGATCTTCAGAATTATAGTCCCGAAAGGTCGTTTGTGAAATGAATTTCAGCGGCGTCCCCTTTGCAGGGGCCCCAGCGTTCTCTGTCGCTTTTCCCTTTGGACCCTGCGAAAGGTATCCATCTGCCTGCGGGCCAGTGCCGCTTGTCCGGTTTGTTCGTAAAGCTGAGCCAGCAGGTAGTGACCGTCGGGGAAGTCGGGATCCAACTCCAGAGTCCGGCGGGAGGCAGCCAGGGCATTCTCCAGTTGGCCCAGGTCCCGGTAGGCCTTGGAAAGTGAATGATTCAGCGACACGCGGTCGGCCGGGGACACATCCTCCTCCTTCAACCGGACCAGGTGCTCAACCGCCTGGGCGGTGTCGCCGGACTTCAGCAGGGCCTCTCCCAGCTCCAGCCGTGCGGAGTGGTGATCGGGATAATTCCCGATTTCCGTCCGCAGCGCCTGCACGGCCGAATCGACGGCGCCGGCGTTCATGTGAACCACCGCCAGGGAGGAATGGATCCAGGGATAGCGGGGATTCTTGCGGGCGATGGCCTCGAATTGCTCCAGGGCCAGATCGTGCCGGTTGAGGTCATAGTAGGCACGGCCCAGCCGCAGGCGGGCCCTCAGCAGATCGGAATCCAGCTCTACCGCGCGCTCAAGGGCCTTGAGCCCCTCGGGATCCACGTTTCGCATCCTGGGCTGTCCCACCCCGGAGCGGGTTTCCTTGAGGATGGCCGCCTCCATGGTCCGGGCCAGCAGCAGTTCGCCCAGGGAAAATTGAAACTCGGCCCGATCGGGCTCGGAAGCCACCGCTTTCCGCAAGTGCTCCTCAGCTTCCGAATATTGCTTCAGTTCCAGCAGGACGGCGCCGTACAGGTGGAGATGCTCCGCCTTGTCGCCGTCTTCTTCCACGGCCTTCTGAGCGGCCAGCATGGCCAGCAGAAACTCTCCCTTGTCGTATCGTTCCCGCGCTTCCCGGTAGTGGGGCGACTGGGTCCAGCCCGCCGTCACCAAGCCCAAAATCCCGGCAAGCGTCCAAAGAAAAGCGCCCCCCAATCGGCGAATCGCCCAACGCCGGCCGGTGAGCGGATTGCCTCCGCGATTCCGCTCCTCGATCATCGTCCTCGGCCCCGTTTCGATGGGCAGACCCCCCGGGAGGTCTCTGCCCAAGCCGGTTTCCACGAAGATTACTCTAGCGGGAGAAGCGATCGGGCGCAACCGGGAATCGGTTGACAAAAGGTGCGCCCCTGTCCATGATGGCGATGGGTCGGGAAGATGCCGGCGTTCGGCCGAACCGCAATGGGAATGCCTCAAAACCCTTTTATAATCAACCCTTCCAGGCACGAGCAGCCTACTGGGACGCAGCGCCTGACCCTGTTCCAAAAACGTTGGGCGCGGCTGCTGCCGGTGTTGCTGGCCGCGGGACCTCTGTCGGCCGCGCTGCTGTCAACCTCCTCCCTGTCCGATTCCGATTCAGTCGAAAACGGCGCCGGGCAATGCGCCGCCTGTCACCAAGAGATTGCGTCCAGGCAACTGGCCAGCGACCACGCCCATACCATGATGAAAGTGGAAGACTTCCCGGAACTGATGCAGGCGCTGCCTGTCGAGCACATGGACCAGGCCGGCGGGATCAGATATCGGATCGAACGCTCCGCGGCACCGCGGACGGGGGTGGACCTGGTGGCCCGGATGGGAACGCGGGAGGAGAGACTGCGCCTGCTTTGGGGAGTGGGAGCCGGCAGAAAGGGAATCACCTTTATCGGCCAGAGTGACCAGGGTGCATTCGGGCAGAGCCGGGTGAGCTGGTACCAGAAGATCGGCAAGCTGGATGTCACCACCGGGCTGGAAAAGCGCCCGGTCGACGCCTATGACGCCTTGGCGGGCTGGCTGAACCCGCACGAGAGCGCCCATTGCCTGAGCTGCCACATGACCCGCAACCAGAACACCCCTCCCGACTCCATCCCGGAGGCGGATGCCGGCGTTCACTGCGAGCGCTGCCACGGCTCGGGCGAGCAACACATCCAGGCCATGGCCGAGGACAGCGGTAATCCCTCCCGCGGCATCGACAATCCCGGCCGCCTGGGAGCGCTGGAGCAGGTCTACTTCTGCGGCGCCTGCCACGGCATCCCCCCGGGTGGCGCCGACCTGAGGGCCCTGGGCCATTCCATGGCCATGGATCACAGCGTCCGCTTCCCGGCCGAGCGGCTGGTGCTCAGCCGCTGCTACAACGAAAGCGGCGGCCGCCTCAAGTGCACCACCTGCCACGACCCCCACGAGAACCTGGCCGCCTCCTTCGATGGCAACTGCCTGAGCTGCCACGGCAGCCAGGTCGGATTCGCCGTCCCCTGTCCCCAATCGAACAACGACTGCGTGCGCTGTCACATGCCCCAGGAGACCGGCTTCATGACCCATTCGGCCTTCGCCGACCACTGGATTCGGGTCGTGCCGGCTTCCGATTGAGCAAAGACCGATTTTGTGTTTACCGACTCGCTGTCATCTCCAGCCGCTTGTGACGCACAACTTCCATGAGACGGGCGTGGTCGGCCCTTTTTCGACACGCGGGAACTTTCGCTTTACAGTTCGTCTCTTATAAGAGACAATCACTCCGTGAACGTACTCTACACGGGCACCTTCGAGACTTGGCTCAAAAAGCTGCGTGACCAACGCGCCAAGGCCGCAATCGTTTCTCGAATTGAAAGAATGGAAGATGGCAACTTTGGCGACTACAGATCGGTCGGCGGCGCTGTCAGCGAACTGCGAATTAACGTCGGCAAGGGCTACCGGGCCTACTACACCATTCGAAGAAACGCAGTAGTGATCCTGCTTTGTGGCGGTGACAAGTCAAGTCAGCAGCGGGACATCAAACTCGCCCAGCAAATGGCTGCTGAACTCTGAGGAGGCACTATGAAGCTCAAGAAATTCGACGTGATCGATTTCCTCGACAGCGATGAGGCATTGATCGAATATCTCAACCTGGCGCTGGCGGAAAACGATCCCAAGTACTTTGCCAAAGCTCTGGGCAACGTCGCACGCGCCAAGGGAATGTCTTCCATTTCCGATGCAACCGGTTTGGGCCGACAGGCCCTGTATCGGGCTCTCTCCAGCAAGGGCAATCCACGAATCGACACGCTGTTCAAGGTTCTGGACACGCTGAACGTCCGCCTTGCCATCACTCAATAGGCACATCCGCAGCAACATCCATGTCTGCCTACGCGGATCAATCCGCCTTCGGGGGACGGTAGGTGGCAGACTGCCGGCTTCTCAATCGTTCAGCGGTCGCCAGCTCCCGCCGAGCCAGATCGGGTTGACCGTTGCGGCGATGGAGCTGGGCCAGCAGGTAGCGGGGAGCGGGTGCCTCGGGCGCCAGGTCGACGCACTTGCGGGCCGAGGCCAGAGCTTTCCCGGGCTGGTCCAGTGCCCGGTAGGTCTTGGCCAGGGCATAGTGAAGGTCGGGGGTTTCCGGGCTCTCCCGCTCGGCCGCAAGCAGGTGCCGGAGGGCCACCCTGGGCTGAGCCAACTGCAGCAGCAGGTCGCCCAGGTCCAGGCGGGCCATGGCGTTGTCGGGATAGTACTCGACTTCGGCCTGAAGTGCCTGGATGGCCTGGATTACCCGTCCCATCTTCAGATGGAGCACCGCCAGATAGGAGTGGATCTCGGGAAAGCGGGGATCGGCCTCGGCCACCGCCTGGAATTGCTCCAGCGTCTCTAGGAATCGATTCTGATCGGTGTAGGCGCGCCCCAGGCGGACCCGCGCCGCCAGGAGGCCCCCGTCCAGCTCGACGGCTCGCTCCAGTAGCGTCAAGCCTTCCGCATCCACGGCCTCGCTGCGCGACATCCTTACCCCGGCGCTCATGCCTCGCCGGATGACGGCTTGATGCGACTGTTCCAGCAGGACTCGTCCCAATTGATAAAGGTATTCCGCCTTCCGGCCGTCCAGGGCCACGGCCTTCCGCAGATGGGCTTCGGCATCTGAAAACTGCTTCAGCTCGGCCAGGACGGCGCCGTAGAGGTAACGGTGCCCGGCGTTCTCCCCGTCCTCGCGCACAGCCTTTTCCGCGGCCAGCATGGCCAGAAGATACTCCTTGTTTTCATACCTCTGCCTGGCCTCCAGGTAGTGGGGTGATTCACCGGCGGCGACCGCCGCATTGCAGAGGCAGCCTGTCAAAAGGAATAGCAAAATCCGACTCATGGACCATAAACCGGTTGAGTTGCGCATCGCGGCCGGGTTCCGTAGTTCCGAAAAGCGCTTGCCCTGAAGCACCCCCGCCGCCGGGTGACGGGATACCGCTACAACGTCAGGCATGATTCGATGGTTTATTAACATCGATGCACAGGATGCACAGGATTATTTTGCGAGGACAGGGAGACTGCGGGACGAATTTTTTCAATAGGCTCGATTGCTTGTGGAGCTACTCAAGCTCTCCCCCTTCCTTGAGCCGATAGGTCCGGTTGACTCCAAGGTTCTCAAAGCTCTGGGTGGTCCCATCGGTCCAACGGACGGTCAGCTTGTTGACGGTCTCGAGCCGGCCAAGACCGAAGTGGACCCGGAAGTCGTGGGTGGATTCGTAGCTGGACCCGCCCCGGACCTCCCGCATCTGCTTTCCCTCCCCGGTCTCGAGGGTGACCCTGGCTCCGATGGCGCTGCGATTGGTTCGGGTTCCCTCCAGGGAAAGCATCAGCCAATTCCCCGCCTCGCTCCCCTTTTGATTCTTCAGGAGCCAGGGGACTCCGTCCAGGTTGTTGACGGCGACGTCGATATCGCCGTCGTTGTCGTAGTCGGCAAAGGCCACTCCCCGGCTGGACCAGGATTTGAGCTTGTCGAGTCCGGCCGACACTTCCTGAAACTTGCCGTCGCCCATGTTGCGAAAGACCTGGCTGCGTTGATGGAAGCTGGTGCCGATCTTGTATCCGTCCACCTGGGGAAACACGTGGCCGTTGGCGGCGAAGATGTCTTCCCAGCCGTCATGGTCCAGGTCCACGAATCCGGTGCCCCAGCCCACCATGGGCCAACTGCTGAAGGTCAGGCCTGCGCCCCGGGTCATGTCGCGAAATCTGCCCTGCCCCAGATTGCGGAAGAGCGTATTGTAGTCGTCCGAAAAATGGGTGATGTAGATATCCAGCAAACCGTCCCGGTCGTAGTCGCCGAAATCCACTCCCATGCTGCCCTGAGCCGTGCCGTCATCGCTGAAAGCAGCTCCGGCGAAGAGCCCAGTCTCCTCGAAGGTGCCGTCCCCCTGGTTGCGAAAGAGAAAATTGGCCATTTGGTCGTTGGCCACGTAGAGATCGAGGTCTCCGTCGTTGTCGTAGTCGCTCCAGATGGCCCCCAGGCCATAGGAGGGGGTCACCTCCGAGACACCGGCCGGCTCGCTCACGTCCCGAAAGGTGCCGTCTCCGTTGTTGCGGTAGAGGATGTCGGAATCGCCGACCATCCCCAGGGGTCCGCACTGCACCGTAATGCCCCGGTAGTGGCAATCCATGGGGTCGGGGTCCTTGTAGTCGAACTGGACCGTGTTGGTGACGTAGAGATCCACCCAGCCGTCGGCGTCGTAGTCGCCGAAGGATGCGCTCACCGCCCAGCGGCCGTCTCCCACCCCGGCCGTGGCGGTCACGTCGCTGAAGGTACCGTTCCCGTTGTTCCGGTAAAGGGTGTTGGAGCCGTAGTTGCAGACGAACAGGTCCACCCAGCCGTCGTTGTCATAGTCGCCGGCGGCCACTCCCATCCCCCAGTGGGGATTCCCGACTCCTGCCTTGTCGGTCACGTTGGCAAAGGTCCCGTCGCCGTTGTTGCGGTAGAGCGCGTTGGAGACCGTGCGCTTTCCTTGAACCAGCTCCTCCCAGCGGCCTCCGTTGACCAGATAGAGATCCATCCAACCGTCCCGGTCGAAGTCGATCCAGGCCACGCCCCCGCTCATGCTCTCCAGGATGTACTGCTTCTCCGGGCTGCCGCTGAAGTGCTGAAAATCCAGCCCCGCTTCGGCCGCCACGTCCTCAAAGACCAGCGAGGGCAAGGCAGGCAACGATTTGTCCGAGCGGGACAAGTCGTTGGCGAACATCCCCGACAAGGCGGTCAGGCAAGCAATCAGGCTCAGTGCTATCGGCTTGTTCATCACTTGGATTGGAGCAAACTGCCTGCAGGAGTCGCCGGAAGTGGTCACTACGCGGAAAGCGACTATATCATCGCCTACTCTGAGTTGATTTTAGCACGGATCGCGACTGATCCCGGGGCGGCAGCCTCTTGTTCGCACATGACACTGGAATTGCAGAATCAGGATCACTAAGATAGGGCCAGTGATCGATGGGTCGTGCCGTCCTCTCGTTGCATTGCCGATGTTGAGCTCAAACTTTCGCCGGATGAGAGGCAAAGTGATGACTAGGATCATCGTGACTTCGGCGGCCGGGTTCCTGCTTCTTGCCGGAGCCACCCGGGCTTTGGCAAGGGATCCCGCCGCTCACGTCTCTCACCTTCAAGCCGGCACCGTCAGGTATGTCAAGGGCAAACAGCTTCTGCTTGCCGGCGGGCAGGGGGTGCCCGCTGAAATCGCAATCGGCCACCGATTGGAGGCCAGGGACATAGTCCGGACAGGCCGCGGGGACCGTCTCGAAATCATGTTGCATCCGGGCGGTTTCCTGCGTCTGGCCGACCAGGCCCGACTGGAAGTCCTCGACACGGCATACCGGAAGATGCACTTCCGCGTTTCGGAGGGAACGGTCGTCGTCGACTCCAGACGCTTCAAAGGCCGTCGCCACGCCTTCAGGCTGTCAACCCCTGCCGGGGACCTGGAGCTTCTCAAAGACGGGTTTTATCGAATTGAAGCCAAAGACCCGTCATCACTGGAAGTTGCCGTTCACTCCGGCAAGTTGAACTGGCTGAAGCGAGACGGACAATCGTTCAACCTGACCCATGGCAATCGGTACGTTCTACGAAGTGCTTCAGAAAACACTCCGGCCGTGGCCGAGCTGGGCAAGCACAGCCGCGATCACCTGGACCCTTGGGGACAGGTGCGTTCGGCCTTTCTGTTGAACAGCTTTTGGGGAAGACCGCCCCAATATTCGTTCGCGGGCAGCAACCGCTGGCTTTTGACCGCCGGTCACAAGTTGAATGCCGGAGGGCAGCTGAGGACCCTGGAGAATGGTCGCGCGGAACTGCTCCTGAATCCGGGCAGCTACTTGAGGCTCGCCGAAAGCAGCCTGGTCCGATTCATCAGGACGGGTTACGCGACCATGAAGTTCGAGATTCTACGCGGGGAAATCATCCTGGAATCCGCCGCCTTCAATCCCGCCATCCACTCGTTGTCCATATCGACTCCAGCCGGCGATTTTCAAGTGGCCGCCAAAGGGCTGTATCGCCTCAGCCTCGAGCCCCGGTTACGCGTCTCGGTCTACAAGGGGGCTTTGGAATGGATGGGGAACAACCGGAAGAGGCGACGGCTTGAAGCCGGCAGGAGCTACCAGGTCGAAGCGGCATCCTCCAAGCTTCAGTCGGGAAAGCTGAGGAAGCGGGACGACCTCAACCAATGGAGCAAAGAACGAGCCCAACAGTTGGCCCAGTCCAACTCACGGCTCTCAGCCCGATTGCGCCGGTCGGCCTACCCCAGCTTCGGCTACCAGAACCGAGGAGGATGGGTACTCGGCAGTCGGTCCCAAGGGTTTACCTTCGTGCCCTTCGATTCCAAGCCCAAGTCCCCCTATGGATTTCGCTACGGCAACGCCCTATGGATCAAGTCCCGGGACCTCGGGGAAATACGCAACGGTCGAAGGCAGGAGTCAGTGGGGCAGGACGAACACGATCGCCAGTTGCAGGACAATCCCGCAAATCGCGCGCAAATGGGGATAGGGAGGTGGAACAACTGATGTCCATCGCCATCGGCCTGCGGGCGCACCCAGGGCCGGCCGGGAAATCGGCCGCGCTGCACAGGAACCTGGCTTCCTGCTTTCTCTCGGTCGCGGTTTCAACGATCTTCCTTTCGGTGGTCCCCCCCCGCGCACAAGCCACCGACGAATCGGGCTTTGTGGGTTCGAGCCAGTGCGTGCAGTGCCACCGGGAGATTGCCGAAGTCCAGTTGGAGAGCGGGCACCCTCTGACGTTGCGGCGAGTGCGCTCCATTTCCCGGTTGCTGGAATCGGTGCCCCTGGAGTTCTCCGACCCGCGCAATCAGGTGGCCTATCGGATCGAGCGGTCTCCCGACCCCGAGTTCACCCTCGACCTGGTGGCTGCCAGGGACGGAGAAGTCGACCGCATGCACCTGCTTTGGGGCATGGGGGCCGGGAGGAAGGGCATCACCTTCGTGGGCATGACCGATGCCGGCGCCTACGGCCAGAGCCGGGTAAGCTGGTATCAGTCCACCGGGGGGCTGGACATCACCACCGGGTTGGAGGACCCGGTCGACAATGCCTACGACGCCCTGGCGGACTGGATGAGTCCGCCGCAACGAGAGCACTGCTTTGCCTGCCACACCACCCGGAACGCCGACCTGCCGCCTGAAAAAATGGAGACTGCCTCGGCCGGCGTCCACTGCGAACGTTGCCACGGACCGGGGCAAGAACACGTCCGGGCCATGACCCGAGGAGATTCCGATCCCGCCGCCACCATTGGCAACCCCGGCAAGATGCCGGCTATCGAGCAGCTCTATTTCTGCGGCGCCTGCCACGGAGCGCCGCCGGGAGGCAGCGACCTGCAGGCGCTTGCCAGGTACATGGTCGACAAGGAGGTGTCCCGTTTCCCGGCCCAGCGCCTGGTGTTGAGCCAGTGCTACAGCGAGAGCCGGGATCAACTGAAGTGCACGACCTGCCACGACCCGCACGAGAGCCTGGTGCAAACCCCCACCTCCTACGATTCCAAGTGCCTGGCCTGCCATGGAGGCGATCACGCCACGGCTTCCGGATGCAAGGTGGCTGCCAGCGAATGCAGTTCCTGTCACATGCCCTTTGTAGAGGGCTTCATGACCCACTCGGAGTTCGCCGACCACTGGATACGCATCGTCGCCGAAAAGAAACCCTGAATGCCTGGAGCCCGTGGGACTGAGGATCACTAACGCCCTATGAACAGGCCGCTCGCAGCCAGCAACACAAGATGGATCCCGCAGGAAGAGGGGGCGAGCCGCCTGTCTTGGAAGGAGTTGTTCCGTCCATTGGCCGTTCCGGCGCTTGCCGTTGTCCTTCTCTGGGCGGTCCAGCTCGGAGCGCAATCGGCGGACTACCTGGAGGCTAAAGAGCGGTATGAGCGCAAGGAGTATCTGCTGGCCATGCTGGCGGCTCAGAAAGCCGTGCAGCAGGACGGTGAGAACGCCGGATACCGGCACCTGTACGGCATGACGCTGCTGCAGCTCAATCAGTACAGCGACGCCGAACCCGAACTGCGCAAAGCCCTGGCTCTGGACCCCTCCAAAGCCGACTTCCACTACGGCGTGGCGGCTCTCATACTCCAGCAGCGGAGCGAAACCGAAGACCCGACCGATCCCATGGGTATGGGCGCCAGAAACGAGACCAGCGAGCCGGTGGAAGAGGGCATGCGGCTCCTGGAGAAGGCCCTGCAACTGGACCCCAACCACCTGAAGGCCAGGATGCACCTGGGGCGCACCTACCACCAGCAGAACATGAGGAGCAAGGCTCTCCGCCAGTTCGAGGCGGTGGTGGCCAGGGATCCCCGCTACGCCTGGGCTCACTACCACCTGGCCGCCATTTACCTGGACGCCGGGATGTTTCGGGAGGCACTGCAAGCCTTGCAGCAGGAGGTGGAAGATCACCCTGACGCCGGCCAGGCCCGCCTGGAGCTGGCGGACCTGCTGCTGCAACTCGGAAAACCCAAGCTGGCTCTTTCCCAGTTGACTGCCGTCTCCCCCGAGAGCCAAACGGTCTCGCTCCCCGATCTCCACTTCGGTCTGGCCAAGGTCTATCGCAGGCTCGGACAGCTCGACAAGGCCATTGCGGCCGCCCGGCGGTCCATCCGGCTCCTCCCCGACAATCCGGTGGCTCACCGCCTTCTGGGAAGACTCTACAGAGATGCCGGACAGTCCGAACAGGCCCGGCAGGCGCTGGAGAGCTACCGGGAGCTGAAGGAGCGGATCGAGCGCTTTGCTCGATGATCCTTGCCGGATGGGGTTCCCGAACCAGGACTATAGGCCGTGTTCTCCCATGAGGCGTTTGCAAGATGAGGCAGGGGAGCGTTGCCGGGAATGGCCACAAAAGGCACAAAATAGGCAGAACATGACGTTTACCGGGAAATTGACCGGCGCCACTGCAAATTTGCAAGAGACTCGGATGTTTCTTTTCGCGGCAAACCAATTTGGAAAGAAGAGGTGAACAGGATGATCGAACCAGGACCAAAGGGTAGTTGGAGCCGGAAAATGAACCTGATTCCGGGAGCCGGCATCTGTCTGGCCTTGGCGGGAGTCCTGTCCTGTTCCGGGCCGGTGCCGGCCCCCCAGGCCAACTGGTCGGACGCCAAGAAGGCCCGGGTGGAAGCAGCTGCCAGGCAGCGCCGCATCATCTTCAATGACGACAGCTACGAGCTGTCCCGCGACGATGCCGGCACTCCGGAAGGATTCCTGAAGCGCCGGCTGCAACCTCTGGCCGGAACCCAGGTCGATACCATTTCCTGGTCCATCCTGGGGGGGTGGGCCGACGCCCCGGTGTACGACAGCAAGATCCAGCCCATCTACGGCGACGCCCACGGGGGGCCGCCCGCCTATTGGTCCAAGGTCACCGCCAACGTGAAGCGTTTGATCCAGTCAGGCCGCGGCCCCCTGCAGATCGTCATCGATTTTGCCCGATCTCATGGCATGGAGATCCTGGCCTCGGTGCGCATGAACGACGTTCACGACAGCTTCATCGGAGGCGGCCTGACCACCTGGAAGAAGGAACATCCGGAGTTTCTGGTTGATCCCCTGGGCAGGCTCACCTCGCTGGATCTCTATGTCACCTCCCAGGACTTCTCCCACCCGGAGGTCAGGCAGCGCAAGTTCGAGATCATCGAGGAGGTAGCCCGCCGCTACGACGTTGACGGCTTCGAGCTGGACTTCATTCGCCACCCGGTATTCTTCAGCCCGACCATGCAGGGAAAACCGGTGAGCGCCGACCAGGTCGAGATCATGACGGCCTTCATGCGCAGCATCCGCAAGCTCACCGACAGCCAGGCCGAGCGGCGGGGCCGTCCGCTGCTGCTGGCGACTCGAGTGCCCGACAGCCTCCAGCTGGCCCTGAACATCGGGCTGGACCTGAAAGGCTGGCTGGAAGAGGACCTGGTGGACATTCTGATTGCCGGAGGCGGCTATGCCCCCTTCAGCCTTCCCCTGGCCGAGTTCACGGCCGCGGCCCATCCCCACGGCGTGCTGGTCTATCCCTGCATCAACCAGAGCGCCGCCAACAACGTGTCCGGGGGAAGCTTCCTGGAGGGGGTGCGGGGCATGGCCAGCAACTGGTTCCGGACCGGCGCCGACGGTGTCTACCTGTGGAACCTGGGGACGCCCTTCGAGTACAAGACCGGTCAGGACCTGGTCGAGACACGCCGGCGGTCCTACGCCTGCCTGAGCGATATCGGCGAGCCCAGCACCCTGGCGGCCAGGAACAAGCTGTTTTGCGTGGACAACCATACCGGTGGAGTGATCGACTACTACGCCCATATCTCCAGCTCTCGGCCGCTGCCGGTAAGCCGGGAGGGAGCCATAAAGTACGGAGTGGTGGGAAGGGTTCCGCTGGCGGTTGGGGACGACCTGGCCTCGGCCAAGGAAAACGGAACGCTCGAGACCATGAGGCTGGTGCTGGATGTGAGGAGCGCTGCTCGGCCGGATGCCGTGGTCTGCCGGGTAAACGGCAAGGACCTGACCGGCGGACAATCGACCGTCGTCGACGCCGGCAAGGGCGAGTATCGGGTGAGCTATCCCGTGGATGCTCCCCCCCTGCGGCAGGGAATGAACACCGTGGTGCTGGCCCTCAAGGGCTCACGCCCCAGGCCGGGGGCCGTCAGGCCGGAGCAGTTGCCCGGAATGGCTGCCTGGGCGCAGTTTCATGGCGTGCGGCTGGAGGTCAACTACCGATCGCAGTGATGGACGGGAGAGCACGAATGCCTGCGACACCAAACACCAGTCAACTGGCGGCCCGGTTTCAGGAAGACGGGTTCGTAGTGGTGAAGGGATTCCTGAACGCCGAGGAATTGAAGCGGACGGAGCGGGAGATCGACCGCTACATCACCGAAGTCCTACCCACCGTCCCCCGGATTCACGTGGTCTATGAATCGGGATGGAGCGGGCCGCTGAAACAATTCTCCAGAATGGAGCTCTATGATAAGTACTTTCAGCAAGCGCTCCAGCGGCCGGCCACCCTGGATCTGCTGGGCGCCTGCCTGGGAGAGCCGGTGGAACCCATTACCACTGAAGTCTTTTACAAACCCGCCCGAGTCGGCTCGCCGGCCCTCTATCACCAGGAGAACGCCTACTTCAATTACCTCCCCCCCTACGGATTGGTGATGTGGATCGCCCTGGATGAGACCACCCTCGAAAACGGAGCCGTCCATTTCGTCCGCGGCAGCCACCGGCTGGGGGAAATCCCCCATGTCCAGACGGGACTGCCCCTGTTCACCAAGGCCCTCTCCGAACCTCCCGACCCCGAACTCTATCCGGAAGTCCCGGCGCTGCTCCAACCGGGAGATGCCTCCATCCACCACTTCCTCACCATCCATCGCAGCGGCCCCAACAACACCGATTCCCATCGCCGGGGATTCGTGCTCGACTACCGCGGGCGCAGCACCGAAGTCAACCAGGAAGCGTCGCGGAGCCACGAAGCCTACCGGAAGCGCATCTACCGCAAAGCGGGAGCCCTGTAGCCCGCGTTTCCAATTGGGAAAATTGCTGCCCCCGCCTACGCGACTCGGGCTTTTACAATACGCTTTCCAATGGGCTTACGCCCAACGGCCACCTGCTGCCGCGGCTTCGCCGCTCGAAAAGGAAGCCAGCTTGATTGGCGTTTTCTCGGGTACGAAACAACAATCCCGACGACGACGCTCGGCTCGAACCTCCGGCCTGTCGCCCAGCGTACTATTTCAACAAAAAAAGCACGTTCCCCTTTGCAGTGTTGTGGGTTAAGGGAGAGCTGCGAAGCTGCGGTTGACGTGGGTAGGCCACGCAAACGCTGGCTACAGGCCATCCTTATAGAGCTGCGAAGCTGCGGCTCAGGGTAGCCCCGGGCGGTAGCCCGGGGTCGTATCGATTCTGCGCCAACCCAGCCGCGTATGCGGCGAATAGGAAGCACCCGTTCGGAAACGCATATCCTCCCCAAACAAACACCGCCCCACGCCACGATCACCCGCTGCTGACGCCTGCGCAGCTCGACACCAGCACCCAAATATCCAATGGGCTTACAGCTCCCGGGGAAGCGACCCGCCACAAGTCACCAACCCTCAGAACTCGTCCGAGAGGCCGTTCTCTTCATCAATCAGATAGTGCCGGTCGGCAGGCAGGTCGCGAAATTCCTGCACGACCCCGCTGGGCCATTTCACCTGCACCCTGTCGATTCGCTCGGCGCCCCCCAGGCCGAAGTGAGCCCTGGGGTCGCTGGCCGAGAAGATGCCCACTGTTCGCTTGATCTCCCGAACCTGGCGGAGCTCGCCGGAGACCACCGTGATGCGGGCGCCGATGCCGTCACGGTTACTTCGGCTCCCCCTGGCGCGAAACATGACCCAATGGTTGGGGCCGGCGCCTTCATGCCTGAAGAGTTGGGGAGTCCCGTTGAGGTTGCCGATGATGAAGTCGATGTCTCCGTCATTGTCCAGATCTCCGAAGGCCATTCCCCGGCCTAGCAGCTCTTTCTGCAGATCCGGTCCGGCCAACTTCCTCACATCCCTGAAGGTTCCGTCTTTTCGGTTCAGGTAAAAGGAAGAAGGCTGATAGTAGCGGTCGGCCCAGCCGGCCGTCAGCACCAGCGCATACACGTGGCCGTTGGAGTGAAAGATGTCTTTCCAGCCATCATGGTTCAGGTCAAAAAATCCGGCCCCCCAGCCGACCAGCATCCATTCCGGCTGGCTCAACCGGGCCTGTTGGCTTACGTCCTCGAACAGGAGTTGCCCTCGATTGTGGTAGAGCGTGCTGTAATCGTCAGCGAAGTTGGTCACAAACAGATCCATACGCCCGTCGTTGTCATAATCGGCCGCGTCCACCCCCATTCCAGCCTGGAAACGCCCGTCGGCGTCGGTCGCCAGGCCGCTCAGAAAACCCATTTCGCTGAAGGTTCCGTCTCCCTGGTTGACAAAGAGCTGATTGGGCGTGCTGTCGTTGGCCACGTAGAGATCCGGGTCCCCGTCGCTGTCCAGATCGGCCCACACCACCCCAAGTGAGTAATAGCGGTTTTTTACGTTCAACCCCGCCGCCTCGGTGACGTCCGAGAAGGTTCCGTCTCCGTTGTTGCGGTAGAACCGATTGGCCGCCCCGTCCAGACCGATTGGACCGCAAAAGGCCGGAACTCCCCGATAGTTGCAGATGGGCTTCGATCCCGGCGGCGGCAGACTATCGAAGTTGTAGCGAACATAGTTGCAGACAAAGAGATCCAGATCCCCGTCCAGATCGTAGTCGCCAAAGGCGGAAGAGGAGCTCAACCCGGTGTCTCCCACACCGGCCTGGGCGGTGACGTCCTCGAAGGTGCCGTCTCCCCGGTTCCTGTACAGAATGTTGGCCTGCAAGTTGTTCAAGTAGATGTCCACATAGCCGTCGTTGTCGTAGTCCCCCAGTGTAACTCCCATCCCCCAGGCCGGTCGGGTCAGACCCGCCTCACGGGTCACCTCCTTGAAGGTTCCGTCTCCCTGGTTGCGATAGAGCGAGCCGTGCGGATTGTCTCCCTTGCGGAATCGTTCCAGGGTGGACCCCTGAACCATGATCAGATCCAGCCGGCCATCGTTGTCGTAATCGAAGAAGCCGGCCCCGCCCCCCTTGGCCTCGAACAAGTAGGGCTTGGTCTTCTCGGGACCGTTGATATGGAGAAAATCGATGCCGCTGGAACCGGTGACGTTGGTGAACCGGGGAACCGGGTCCGCCCAAAGGAGCCCCCCGGCCGAGAGCACCACAGACAACCCAAGCCAGACCCACATGGCTTTGCAACAGAGGACAGCAATCGGCCCCGAGGCGGTGGAAGCAGCCGATCGCAGCCCGCCTGTTTCACCGGACCGCCAGGTACAGGATGGGAACCATCTTGTCTTCAAGGTCTTAAAGCCGTTTTGCTTTTCTTCGTGTGTCTTGGTGGTCCTTCGTGTCCCTTCGTGGACAACTCTTTTCGGTCCGCCATGGAAAACTCTTTCCGCACCCTCATGGCCTCAGCCGGCCCCTTCCCTCCCGGTCGCGTATCTTTTCGAACCGATCCATCTGCTCCCGAGCATCCCGGGGGCGCCCCGTCTCCAGATAGAGTCGGGCCAGCAGATAGTAGGCGTCCGGGAACTTGGGGTTGAGGTCGATCCCTTGCAGCAGCGCTTCGATGGCCTTGGCCGGTTGCTGCAGCCTCCGGTAGGTCTTGGCCAGGAAGAAGTGGAGTTCCGCCTGGTCCACCTTTTTGCCCCGGAGCGCCTGCAAATGGCCGGCAACCTCATCGGTGCGGCCCATTCTCAGCAGGGCCTTGGCCAGGTGAAAACGAGCCTCCGCATGTTCCGGATGAGACCCCAACTCCGATCTGAAATGCTCCACGGCCTCACGGTCCTTGCCCCGCCTGAAAAGGAGTCTCCCCAGCCCGAATTGAACCGCGGGATATCGGGGATCGGCCTCTGCTACCGCCGTAAACTGCTGTAAGGCCAGACTGTCGAGATTGAGTTGAAGGCAGTAGACATTGCCCAGCAGGAGACGGGCCCGTAAATTGCCGGGCTCGACGACCGCAACCCGCTCCAGAGCGTCGGCTGCCGGACGATACTTGTTGTCCCGCAGGAAAAGAACGGCCAGTTGGAAGTGGGCCCTGGCCAGATCGGGCTCCAATTCAACGGCTCGGCGCAACGAAGCCACGGCATCGCTGAACTGATGCAGGGCGCTGTAGATATCGCCTTGAAGGAGATGGTAGCTCGCCTTGTCGTCTTCCGCAGCTACGGCTTGCTGTATCCAGACCAGGGCCTCCAGGTAACGCTTGTCCCGATAGCTCGCCAGCGCCTTGCGATAGCCCTCCGACTGGGCAAGAAGCTGGGGGCCAACCCACAGAACAACCATGGCCAGGACATGCAACAGAGCCGGGACCCGCCTGATCATGCAGCCTCGCAATTCCGAATCTTGGTTCTGAGACAAAACACAGGGAGGCAAGCAGGACCCGTTTACTCGGCCAGGCCCAGGGGATAGTCGTTCCGCTGGCTCAGCAGGCGATCGAAGGCCTGTTGCCGAAGGTTGCCGCGGCCATCGAACAGGACGGCAGATCCGTTTGAGGGCCGGTGTTGCCGCCCGTCTCGGCGCCAGATCTCCAGGGCTTTGAGACGGGCCTGAGCCCGCCGCTGAGGAGAGTCCACGTAGTCGTACCGGAAGTCGCTGAAACCGGGCAGTCGCCGGAGCGAACGATAGGCGATGAACCTCACGGCATCGTAGGGATCCTCCAGCAACTGGGCCAGATAGGGGGCCATCCAGCCCGAACCGGAGGCGGCCCTGGCCGGTTCCCACCCCAGACTCCAGGCCATGAGGGCCCGCTGGCCGGCATCGCCCTTCAGGGTCCAGAGCACCGAGGCCGCGACAGTCTCCTGTTCCTTGGACAGTTTGGGCTTGGGTACCCCGTACCACTTCTGAAGGTTCCGGGCCGCCCAGCCCAGGGTCTTGTCCAGGTGGCACTGGTTGCAGGCGTTGGGCCGGCCCGTTTCCAGGCTGGCAGCCACCGTGGGGCTGCTGATCTGATGGCTGCGAATAGCCTTCAGCAGGGCGTAGGAGGTATGAGGCATGTGGCAGTTGTAACATTCACTGCCGGGGGACCCCGGCTTGTGATGGGTGTGCTCCTCCAGCCTGGACTCTAAGGCTGGGTGGCACTGCAGACAGGCCTGATTGGTGTCCATCCGCGGTTGCAACTGGTCGTTGGCCCATGACTTCAGAGACCGGGGATCGTCGGCTGTCTTGTGGAGGCGGTGGCAGGACAGGCAGGACATCTGACCCATCTGGTAACACCCCGATTCCAGAAGTCCGCTGTACTCCCTCCCGGCCGTCCGAACCATTCCATCCGACCAGAAGACCGACTCCAGAAACCGTGGCTGAGCCTTCAGAAAGTCTTCCATCTGGGGAGCGCCCCGACTTTGCTGGTACCGGATCAGGAAGCGGCTGTCGTTCAGATCCTGTCCCGGCCTGTAGGAAAAGCCGTGGTTCAACCACTGGACCAGTTCCTGACGGTCACCAAAGGTAAAGACGCTGTGGCACTGTCCGCAGACCTGGGAGGAGCGGTCGTGGGACAGCTTGCCGGGATTGACGATATTCAGCTCGAGTTTGCCGCTACGGTAGGCTTCCAGGCTCCCCGGCCGGCTCATGACCTGGACGTGCCGCGCCCCCGGACCGTGGCAGGCTTCGCAGGCGATGCCAAACTCCGCCACCTGGGTGTCCATGTGGTCCTGAGTCGCTACCCGGGGTCGGCCCAGAGTGGTGTGGCACTGCAGGCAAGCCTGGTTCCAGCGCCCCGGCTGAGTGGAAATCCGGTGTGAAGGCGGCATGAGAAAGGTTGACTTCTCGGGGATCCAGCGGCCTTCCTGGATGGCGTAGACAAAGGGAAACAGCTCCAGCTTGCGCGTGGCGCCGCTGGAAAACCAGTACATCTGGAAATGGTGCGACCCCGTGGTCAGGACGATGCGCCTCTTGATGCGCCCCATGGACGGGTGGGGCATCTCCGCCCATATCCGATCCCCTTCTCGCTTCAAATGGTAGGTCTGGCCCTCCAGCTTCAACTCCACCTGCTCGATGGGTATCGCCAGAGCTTCCGGGGTCGCGACCTGGGTCATGGTCCGGTGGTAGGAGGCGTGCCAACTGGCGTGGTTCTGCGGGTGGCACCTTTGGCACTCCCCGGATGAGACGTATCCGTAATCCAGGACCTGTACCGGCCGACCCTGCTCCTGAACCGGGGCCTCCCGGCCCAGGGCCGTGCCCGACCACAGCAGGGACACCAGCGCCAGCGTTATGCGAATCGTTCCCATGGGTCCATCAGGCTGCGGGACGTTCCCGCACCGGGCGTTTCCATATTCTGCCGAGGCGAATTGCGGCAGGCGCTTGCTGAACTTCCACTATGGCGATTATGGCACACTGTCCCGGCCGGGCCCAAGACAAGCGGTGGGGCGCGGAGCGGCTCCCCAACGGGAGACCGTGGTCTTGAGTAGAGGGTGTGGGTTTGGCGGTTTCAAGAAAAGGGAATGCGTAACGGCACAGATCTTATAATTTGCCGCCTTCGCGGCGTCAGCGGATGACCGTGGCGTGGGGCGGCGTTTCTTTGGAGAAGCAATGCGCTCCCGGACGGGTGCTTTCTATTCGCCGCATTCGCGGCTGGGTTGGAGCGGAACCCAAACGACCCCGGGTTGACACCCGCGGCTACCCTGAGCCGCAGCTACGCTGCTCTAAAAGGATGGCCTGTAGGGAGCGGCTCGTTGAAAACTCACGTCAACCGCAGCTACGCAGCTCTCCCCTAACCCACGACACTGCCAAGGGATAGGATTTTCTAATTGACTATACCAGGGAGCCGGGCTAGCGCCGTCCTCAGGGCTGCAGGACTCGCAGTTCCGAAGCCACCCGCAACAAAGCCTGCCGGGCTTCCGCTCCGCTTGCGTATCCGGATTTCTTCAGTCGGGCGAGGCTTACGTGGGCGCCTTCGTTGCGCCCACCGCTTCCGAACCACCACACGCCCAGGGGCTTGAATCTTCGAATGTCCTCCAGGTCCATCCGCCAACTTTGTTCCAGGGCAATCGGCAATGGCCACCGGCTTCCCCAGGTCATGACGCCTCGGGGCAGATAGAACACCTGGAGCCCTTCCCGCTTGGGATGGTCGATGCAGAGGTCCATCATGCCGTAGCGGTGGTTCCACTTGTCGTACTCGTAGGTGGTGGCGACCCAGTGGGGAAAGCGCCGTTGGAACTCCTTCAGATTGACGGCCTGACCCAGGGTGTAGGATGACGAGCCCGTTTCGCAGATCATGGCCAGGTCCCCCCGAAAACCCCTGGCCCGCACGGCATCCTCGACGGCCCCGAGCACCTTCAGGCGTGAATCGGTGGTGTAGTCCCGCCAGTCCGGCACATCGAAAGACCGGGGATTGAAAGGGTGGCCCAGTTCCGCAAATGGCGGTCGCCCGTTTCCCTTGGCCCATCGATCATAAAGCGAAATTCGGCGGGGATTCTCGACTCCGGCTCCTTCAAGCTCCACCTGCAGGCCACCGGCGCCCGGGAACAGTTCCACCAACTCCTCGTAGATCTGCACGATGCGCTCGGTGATGCCAGGAGTGTCCGTGTCGAACAACCCCACCTCGACAGGCAGATCGAACCCGTTCAATCGGGTGTAAGTGCGGTAGGGATCGGCCCGAAACCTGGAGGTGTCGAAATAGGTCACCGCGCCTCCCAGCCAGACCTTGATCCCCCGCTTGCCCGCCTCCTCAATGGTCCGCTGCAGCAGGGAGTTGTCGGAGGCGATGACGGGGTTGTCGGGAGCCTGATCCTGAAACGGGAGGCGGGACCGGTAACCCGTGGTCAGCCACTTCACATAGATCATCAGCGAGTTCATGTCCGCCGCGGCCATGTCGTCGAGCAGCGAAAGGTAGTCTTCCAGCCGGAAAGACTCCATCCCTCCGGCACCCGGGGTCGTATAGTCCCAAAAGCCGTGCTCCTTCAAGAAACCATCCTGATTCCCGGTGGCCTCCCGGCCCTCCCCTTTCCGGGCAAACAGCCATGCCGGGGCGGTGGTGGAAGCAGCCAGGAACTCTCTCCGTTTCATGGGAACCCTCCGGTCAACTCTCTGGCAGTGTTTCTTCGTGGCCCATCGTGGTTCTTCGTGCCCCTTGGTGGAAGGCTCTTTTAAATTCCTTGGTGCTCTTGGTGGATCCCCTTCGTGGATATCCTTGTTGTCCCTACGGCAGGTGGCAGGCCGCGCAGCTTTCCTCGAAGGTGTGGCAGGTAAAGCAGGAGCGCAACTGCAGGGTGGCCAGGTCGGCGTGGGCTCCGGCCTTGAAGAGTCCAAGCGGAAGGTGGCTTCTGGGAACCTGGTTGTGGCATCGCGAACAGGTGTCGGCCGTGTGGCAGACAGCACACGCCTGGCGATCCAGGGCCGCCTGCTTTCCGTGGATGGCATCGCGCCAGCGCGGCGTGTGGGAAAGGGGCCGCATCACCTGGTGGCAAGCCGCGCAATCCCCTCCCCTGCGAACGGCAGGGGAAACATGGGTGTGGCAAACGAAGCACTTGGCATTCCCAGCCGAGGCTTCCTCCTGGTGTTGTCTGCGGAAACCGGCGCTGTGAGACATGGGCTTGGCACTGCGGCTGTGGCTGGGAGGCAGGACCCCCTCCCGAGGCTCGAGATGGCAGGCCTGGCAGTCCTCCATCCTGAAATGGGACACCAACTCCTGTTGCCCGTCGTGGCAGGCCACACAGTCCAGGATGTCAGGATGGCTGAGATCGGCCAGGTGTTGACTCTGGGGGATTTCGAAGTGGCAGGTGACACATGAGATACGCTCGGCCCCATTGGGTCGCAGATGGGGCAAATGGGCGAATTTCAGGTTCACTGCCACCCCCGAGGGTTGGTGAGATCCCGCCAGCCACCGCTCCTTGCTGAAACCCGGGTTGTCCCGCTCGGCCGCGCCGTGGCACTGCCTGCAATCGGCGCTGGTGGACCGGGCTGTGAGGTTAGGCAGGATGTTGGGCTTGGAATGGCATGCGGCGCATTCAGTGTGACCGGGAAACCCGGCGAACACCCCCTCACCCTCAAACTTGTGACAGAAGGTGCAGTCGGCGCGAAACCCCGTAGCCGGGTCCAGGCGCTCCTTTTTGTCCAAGTGCTGCGCATGCGAGAACCGGAACAGGAGCGCCTGCGGCTTGCTGAACTCGGGATAGGGACGCAGGTCGTCCGAGCCCCTGGGCTGCAAGGAGGCATGGCACGCCTGGCACAGGCCGACACCGGGTTGGCCCTGAAAGTCCTCCTGATGGCAGGTGACGCATTGTGCGTGACCTGGACGGGCCAGGACCACCGATTCCGGTTGCTTCGGCACATGGCAGTCACTGCATTCCAGGCCCAGTTGACCCACGTGGTGATCATGCATGCGGTAGTCGGCCGGAGGGGCTCCGGCCTCTTTGCCGCCAATCTGTTCGGCCGCCAAGGCCACTGCAACAGCAGTCAGCAGCACTCCACCGATGAGTTGGGCCCGGCGCTTTCTGCTGGCGATGAATGCAAGCGTTTCCAAGTGCATCCGGCTCACTTTGCTCGACGAGACTCTGGCCGCGCCATCTTCTCCGGACAGTCAGAGCCTCCAGTCCAATCCCATGCGATAGGTTTGAAATCGTTGCAGGCTTGGCCTGAAGATGGTGAAGTCCTCATCCAGCCCGTAACGAAAGTATAGTCGGGTGCGGCGGTCCAGCCGAAACCAGGCCCCGCCGATGGCGCCCAGAACCTGGGCTTTGTCTATGAAAAAGAACCGATTCTGCAAGTCGATCTCTCGATGGTAACCCCCGAGGCTGAGTCCCAGTCGATCCTCGCCGAAAGAGCGGTTGACTTCAAGGCTGATGTCCCGAATGCGAGTCTCACCGGCGTTGCGCACTTCGTCGAAGCCCTGGGCTCCAAGCGGGCTGGGGCGATCGCTGCGGCGGCGGTGAAGCTCCAGCAGCACGGCTGTCCGTCGCAGAGGGAACAGCTTGAGATGGGCTCGATAGTCCTCGAACGAGGTGTCGAAGGGACCGGCATCGCTTTCCCGATTCAAGCGACGCACCCAGACGGCTCCCCCCACTGTGGCCGCCTCTAAAATTTGCCGGTGGGCCTCGACCGAAAACTGGCGGTGGGGCGAAATGACGCCGAAGTTCATTCGTCTCAGGCGATTGAATGAATCCCGGTCTCTGACCCAATAGGTGTAATCATAGATGAAGTCATGTTCGGACAGCTTCTGGGCAAAGGTGAACCTTGCTCCCGTACGCCCGTCGGCAGGCAGGTAGCTGAGATGAGCGCCAAAGTCGACCGGCCTGGAACCTACCGCTTTATAGTGAGTTCCCGCCAACCAGGAGGGCTCCAATGGCTTGCTAAAAACCAATCGGTGGATCCCTTTCACATGGAACAGGCCCTGGTACTCAAAGCTGCCGCCTCCCGGAAGCCGAAAACCGAGGCTTCCGCCGCCGATGGCCCGTTGCAGTGGGTTGGAGAAGTAAGTAAAGCGCCGTCCTCCGAAAAGGCTTACCCGGTACTTCGGCCGATCCAGGGCAAACGAGAATCCGTCCACCGTCGCCATCTCGGCCCCGTAGATGTTCTGCCGACCCAAACGCAGCGTCGAATCGGAAAGAGTCCCCTGCCTGGTCAATCCGTTCAACTCGACGACACCGCTGGTCAGCTCAAACAGCCGATTTCGGGAAAAGGTATTCAGCACCGACCGGGCGGGAGAACCGATGTCCAGGGCCGAAAGGTCCTGGCGATAGCGGAGGGAAAAGTTGGTGTTGATTCGCGGTGAGAGCCAACCACGGGTTCCCCAGTTCATTGACGAGTAAAAATGGCCGGAGTGAGGCTGAAAGGCTCCG
This sequence comes from Acidobacteriota bacterium, assembly GCA_028875575.1. NCBI lineage: Bacteria > Pseudomonadati > Acidobacteriota > Acidobacteriota bacterium. Next base: position 90,120 of record JAPPDF010000003.1, on the reverse strand, counting down.
GGAAAGGGAATGGCCGCGGGATCGGCCACCGGTCCCGGTTCACGGTCGACGACGCCGGTCAGGGTGGGCCTGCCGCTGAAGGTGGCCTGCTGGTGAACATATTCGGAACGGGTGTTATAGAAGAAATGATCGGCAAAATCTCGAGCGGCGCTCTTGGGAGCCGGAGCTTCCGGGGAGACCAGGAGGCTGCGGGTGCCCTCACGGGCAGGACTGCCCAGCAAGTCATTCCAGGCATCTTCGATGGTGAGCCGGGAGGACTGGGAGTAGGCAAGCAGGCCCATGCCGACCACTGCTGCAGGTAATGTGAGGTAGCGCAGCGCCATGCCGGCTCGCCAGACCCTTACGGACCAAACCCTGCTTGGCGGCAAATCCTTAATCCGCGGCCACAAGCTGGCCGATGACTCGATGGTTGTCCGGACGACTCGTCCAGGACGGTATTTGGAGGGCAGTTTCTGGCGCCGGCCGAACCCGTGCAAAGGGCTATCCTCTCCTTCCGCTGGAGGCGTCCTCGTCCACCATGAACTCTCCTTCACTCGCCGGCCGATGTGCCCAGGCGTGCTCTCAATTGCTCCATGCGTCGTTGGGCCAGGGGAATCCTCCAGGGGTAGACATCGCTATGCCAACGGGTGGCCTTGAGATACTGATCGAGCGCAAACAGCGCCTCCGGATGGTTGTTCAACTTCCCCTGAATCCTTGCCAAATTCCAATGGGCATGGGCATTGTTGGCCTCGTCACCTGTCAGGCGGCGGGTCAGTTCGGTGACGGGTGAAAGGGCCAGCTCGGCCTTCAGCGCACCGACCGCTTCCTGGTAAAGGGCTTGCCTGGCCTGGGGATCGGAGGCCTCGTCCCCCAGTATTTCGTAGGCTTCGCCTATGAGCGCGTTTACTTCCAGCCGCTGCGGGTCGATGTCGGTCACCTGGCGGAAGAGCTCGATGGCCTGCCTGGTGTCCTCATGGAGCAGAAGATATCCCAGCCTGAGACGTGGGGTGAAGAGGCAGGGGGCCGGAGTGAGCTGCTGGAACTCAAGGGTGGTTGACGGCAAAGTCTTCACAATCTGACAGGTGCCGTTTTCCGGGTTGTTGCGCTCAATGGCGGCGCGGTAGTCCTGAATGGCTCCTTCTCGATCTCCCAGATCGTCCTGGCGGTGGATCCCTCGTTGCATGAACTCCCAGGCATCCACCGGCTGATCGATGCCCAACAGCTCGTAGTCGACCTTCCCCTCGAAGTAAAAGGGATTCCGGTCCAGGTAGTTGGGGTTGCGCTTCGGTCCGCCGGGTTGACCGTTTTGCGACCAGGCTTCTCCGTAGCCGATCCAAAGGGAGAGGGCCGCGATCAGCAATCCCAGGATGGCCAGTAGCTGTATTTCCCTTCTGATCATGGTGCCTCCAGGTCGATGGTGAGGCCCGCCGAAGCAATGCCGCGCACGTTCACCAGGAGATCGTCGATGAGCTTCTCGTCGATCAGGTGGTAGTCCCGTCCCCCCGGACCCTCCGCGCTGGTGGTTCTGGCCATGAAGCGCAGAAACAGGGGCGGAAAGTGAAGGAAGTTGACCTGGGCGTGGACATGCAAGGGCGACTCCAGTTCTCCAACCCCCAGCAGTTGCAGTTCCTCCCGGGTCGGGAGCACCACCTCATAGGCGTAGGTTCTGGGCTGCAACGGGGGCAGCGAGCGATAGTTGTCGACCGAGTTCGCCAGGACCGCGCTGAAGGTCTCCTCCATGTGAGGCCGGGTCAAACGAATAGGATCGCCCTGCTCGTTGAAACGCCCCAGGCTCTCCCCGGGCAGGAAAACCCGGGTCAACTCGTTGCGCCACAGCACCAGGCCGCTGGGTCTGCCGAAAAAGATTCGGGCGTCGGGCCCGTTGTCCGGACCCGACTGAAACACCTGATTTCGATGTCCGTTGGTGAATTGCCCCACACGGTAGACGGCCGCTGGATGCCCGGGGTCGACCACGGCATGAAGGTGCTCGGGATCTTCATCGTCCAGGTTCCCATCGGGAGCCATCTCGCCCACCTCCGGGTGGGGCTTGTCTACCACATACCCGGACTGGTAGAGGAGGAAACCTCTGTTGTCCCGGATGGAGAGCTGGATGTAGGCGGTTCGTTCCTGGGAGAAACCGGCCGGAAATCGGTGGCCGGTCAGGGCGACGGCAGTCACCCTGACCATTAGGGGACGCCCGAGGTGCGCGGTGCGGTCCGACTTGTCCAGATCGATTCGAACCGAAGCCTTCAAGAGATCCTCGCGCCGCTGCGCCAGCGACAGCGGAATCCCGTACTCATCCGTTCCCGGCTCGTTGACATCCGGATAGTCCTGTCCCAGACGCGCCCGCAACTCATCCGTCCTCAGAATGGGCACATCCACTCCGGTCATGTAGTGGGTCACCACCGGCCGCTGCTGCAGGGGATAGTTCAGGTCCGTCGAAACGCCCGGCACGGCCGCGAAGTTCAAGGGGAATTGCCCCGGAGTGGGACTGGTGACTTCCAGCTCTCCCACCTGGTAGGTGCTTTCCTGGCCATAGGGGAACAGGGACATGTGGCAGTCCTGACAACGAATGACCCTGCCGAACGGGTTTTGGGTACTGTTGTAAGGGCCCGTCATCCACTCGGTGTTCAGGTTTTCGAGGCGGAAAAGACTGACACTCCGACTCTCGGGGTTCAGGCTGATTTCGCGGTGGGTCAAGGATCCCGATCCGTCGCCGGGAACTCGAACATCATGACAACTGCCGCAGAAGTCGCTGCTGCGCAGATAGCCGATTTGATCGGGGTCTCGGCTGGCAACGTGAAAGTTGTCCTTGACCGGCGCCGGAAAGAGAAAGGGACCGATCTTGCTGATGGTTGGGAGCAATTCGAAGCTGGAATTGGCAAGACCGTCGCGGTTGGGGCTGCGGTCCAGGTCCGGGGCGGTGATGTCATGACAGACGTCGCAGTTGATTCCCTGGGCGCCCAGGGAAGGCTTGGCCCCGGGGGGCGCCGGTCCACCGATTTCCTCCGGCAGGATCTGTCGATTGGAGCTGTCCACGAAATGGAAATCCCGCAAGGGACGAATCAGATCGGGACGAAATTTTCCGCCCACTCCTTCCAGCTCGGGTATTTCCCTTTGCTCCGGATCCTCCCCCATCAATACGATATGAGGGGCATGGCATCCGATGCAGAAGGCGGCCTGAACCTGGTTGATGTGAGTAAAGGTGTCGGCGCTGTTCATGTTGGTGTTCAGCGGCTTTCCCTGACCGGCCACTCCGGTGACGTCGATGGCGGTGATCTTGTTGCTGTCTCCGTAGACCGGCCTCAGTCGGCCTCCGCTCAGGAAGTTTCCGGACAACTCCAAGGCGTTGAACACCGAGCTGACGCTTCGGTAGCCGGACTTGACCGAGCTGCGCAACTCGTCGTACTGGCGCCGGTGACAGGGGAGACAGGCTTCGGCGCGCTGGTAGGGTTGAGGCCGTAGCGAGGGCTGGTGAGGGTTGCCGACCGGACTCTGCGCCTGCATGGGCAGACCGCAGAGCAACCAGAGAAGCAGTAGGCGCCGGGTTCGATGGACGATACGGCCGATATTCACCGGGTGGTTTCGGGACAAGAAGAGACAGGGGAGGCTTTTCGGCCTGCTCCCATCAAGCTCGTCTCGATGCTCCGCAACCGGAGCGCTTGAGAAGGGGATTGGCGTGGTGGGGAAGTGGGGGGAATCCAAGGGATGAATGAGCAACGGTTCTACTGGGCAATGTCCGCAACTCCTAGAACAAAAGCCCCATCGTCACTGCGTTCATTCGGCTGTCCACCGTCGTTGATCACCGCGTAGGTAATAAAGTCGTTGGCTCCAGCCGTTCGCTTGACGTGGGCGTAACCCTGGGATATTCCGGCCTTCTCCAAGATCATTTCGATCTGGGCCCATTGATTGGCGGAAACTTCCTGGGTGAGTGTTTGCACCATGAGCCCGGTGGCTCCATCATAGAGACCGATTTCATAGGTATTGGCATCGCTGTCCACGCTCGAAGTCGTCAGCAGGCCCAAATTGGTGCGGTCCTCGCTATCCTGCTGCAACCCATACAACCAGGCCCCGGTGCTGAACTCGGTCCCGGCAGGCACCGCCAGGTAGAAAAAACCGTACTGTCCGCCTCCTCCTGGCGTCATGGTTCGGGCTCCCAGAAACAGTCCGTCTCCGTCACCCTCCGTGTCCCCGTCTCCGTCGACCGTGAGCATCAAGGGGCCGGCGTAGGAACCATCACTCGGCAATTGAGCTTCAAATCCGGATTGCCTGATCTGATCGATGAAGTCTCCCAGGATCTGCTGCGAGCCCGCCTCGATGTCCATCGAAAAAGAGAGTTTCCCCCCGTCGATGTCACTGTCGACGAAATCAAGAGTCAGCGTCTTGTCCTCTGTGGACCAATTGGAGACGATCACCTCGCTGTGGAACTCCGCGGTCTCGACGACAACCGGAAGAGTCAATCCGGAACGCCCGGTCATCCAGTCTTCCCGAACGGGAGACACAAAGGAACTATCGGAATTTACCTGATCGTTGATCACCGCATAGGCGTAGTAAGGCGCTTCCCCGGAGATTCTTTCGATTTTCACATAGCCCTGGTCCAGCGTCAGACCTTCCGAATGCAAAATACTGTTGAACTGCTTGAACCCGCCCGGCGGCAGCGCCACCTCCGAGACCAGTTGCGGATCGGAAAGGTTGGCATCCCCCGAAAAGACACTCACACGCAGCGTGATGTTTCCGGAAGCTCCCGCGTGCTGGACGGCCACGTTGGTGCGGTCGGTCTCATTCTGCCGCAGGCCGCAGAGATAGGACGGCCCGGTGAGAGCATCGGTGGCCACCGGCACGGCCATATAGGAAAGCCCGACTCGTCCCTCGGGCACCGGCGAGCTGATTCTGACCGTCACGGCCACATCCGCGGGCGACGAAGTTCCCAGGGCGCGCACCATCACCGTTCCCACTCGATTGCCCGAGGATGCAATCGGCAGCCCCAGGCCTTTCAAATAGTCGATGGCATCGGATTCAATTTGCTGGCCCGGTGGCAATTGAACATCGGAGACCAACCCGGTTACATTGCTGGGCGTAGCGGTATATCGGAAACTCAGGGTGACCGCGGCGTCCGTCTTGTTGGTCAGGGTCATCTCCGAGGTATAGGTTGAGCCGTTGGCTCCCGACCAGGACACCACCACCGGAACGAACAGATCCAGAGAAGGTTCCGATTCCATGACGGTGAAGGTCATCGAGGTGGAGTTCCCGCCGCCGGGCTCCGGATTGAAAACGGTAATGGCGACGTCCCCCGGGGTGGATAGCCGTTGTGGGGAGATGCGAGCCGTGAGTTCGCTGGTGCTCTCAAAGGTGGTGGGCAGATCTTCCCCGTCCCACTGCACCAGCGAGGCACCGTCCACGAACCCGTCGCCGCTTACGGTTATGGTGAGGGTGGAGTCGCGTGACGGGGAGGAATTGGGGGAGATGTTGGAGAGAGCGGGTACCGGCTTGATGACCCAGTGCACAGTCCGGCCCGGTTGCTTTAATTCCGCCCAAAGCGCGCCGGCTACGACCAGGGCCGTCAGGGGAACGACCAGAAAATACAGCCAATTTGAACGGATGACCTTCATGAATAGACTCGCCGAAAAAGCGTAGTTATTAGCCGCATGCTAGCATTTTTTAAGCGCAACCTCCAGGCGAAAAATATATGCTTTGTGGAGCTTGCTTGCGTCATGAAAACCCCCTGTCAACGGCGGATCATTCCGTGAGAGTCATCATCGCAATTTTTGTCCTTGGACTGCTGTTTCACGGCGCCCTCCCGGCATATCCGCGGTCTCCCGATCCTTCGTCCGCGGTGACCAATGCCCGGCCGGGTCATGTCAGACACATCAGTGGAAATCCTGTTGTCCTGGGCGCCGGGCGTCCGCAATCCGAGCCCTTGCAGGCGGGAGGCTGGCTCAAGTCGGGAGAGCGGGTGCGCACACGGACGGGCGACCGCATAGAAATCGTCCTGTCCGCCAACAGTTATCTGCGCCTCGGCGGGAAGGCGCAAGTGGAAGTCCTGAGCGACGACTACCCCGCCATGGATGTCCGGTTGATGCAGGGAGAGGCAGTGGTCGATTCCGAGGGATCCGGTGGGAAACACCATGTCTTTTCTGTTTCCACATCAGTGGGAAACCTGCAGGTGGTTCGTCCCGGCTTCTACCGGATCCGGGTCCACCGAAAACGGCCGGTCGGCGTCACGGTATTCTCAGGGCGCTTGACCTGGCTGGGGCCCAGGGGCCGGCAATCCGAGTTGAGCCAGCGCAGGCACTATTCACTGGATCCCTTGTCGGAGACTCCCTCCTTCAGCCGCATGGACAAATATGAGTGGGCAACCCTGGATTCCTGGGGAATGGAGCGCTCTGCCTTTCTGCTGAACTGCTACTGGGGACGGCGTCCGCTGGTCTCCGTTCCAGAGTTGACCCGGCCGGTACGTGCCAATGCCGGCTATCAGATCAAGTCCGGAGTCGGTTTGCGGACCACCGGCAACAGCCGGGCGGAGTTGCTGTTGAGTCCGGGAACCTACTTGAGACTCGCCGAAAACACCGAGATCGAGGTAATAGGCACAACCTACAGGGGCATGCGCTTCCGGGTTGTCCACGGCACAGTCATCATCGAATCGGCAAGCTTGAACCCCAGGATTCACTCGCTGACCATGTCCACTCCATCGGCCGAGCTTCAAATTGGGACCAGCGGCTTGTACCGGCTCGACGTCCTTCCGGGTGAGGAGTCGGCTGTTTCCGTTTACAAGGGAAGAGTGCTGTGGACAGGAGCGCAGGGGAGGAAGACCCAACTTAAATCCGGCAGGCGCTGGCTCCTCGGGGATTCATCTTCTTCTTCGTTCAAGCCGAGGTCGTCGGGCCTCGACAAGGACCACCGAAAGGACCCTATCAACCGCTGGAGCCAGCTGCGGGCACGGGAACTTGTTCAGGTGAACGCCGGTCTCTCCCTGGCGAGTCGGGATTCCGCCTACCCCGGCTTCGGCTATCAGAACCGAGGGGGTTGGGTTCTCAGTTCCAAGTCACAATGGTTCACCTATGTTCCCTTCGACTCCTCCCCTCGCTCGCCCTATGGATTCCACTACACCAACATCCGTTGGATTCGAGGACGCGACCTGCGGGACCGGATAACGATAGCCGGAAGACGCAGAAACGCATACCTGCACGGCTCCGATAACGCCCAGTCCAAGCCGCCCATGAAAATAACCAATTCGGTACGGTGACCTCACGGAATGAAGCCCACCCCGGAGCGCGGGCGGGACGCCCTCACAACTCTGGCAAAGCCTGAACCATCTCCTCCACCCAGGTCGACCGGCAACGGCGCCAGGACTTTGCTTCGGCCGAGTCCATGCCGTTGCCGCCGACAGGGTGGCCGGCTGCCCCATCGCAGGGAAATTGAGCGGCACGCAACGGAATAGCATGCGGGCGGGACGCCCGCGCTCCCGGGTGGGCGACACCTCCCTTCACTCTTGCTCCTCGAGGGCGAACGCCGGCTTGCCGGGCCCCAGCCCACCCGGACAACCCCTCAATGGGTTTCAGCCAAGAACTCCCTCTTCAGGCCCTTGGCTTCGTCGATCAGGTAGTGCCGGTCAGCGGCCACGTCCTTGAATTCCTGCACCACCCCGCTGGGCCATTTGACCTCCACCCGATCGATGCGGCCGGCGTTCCCCAACCCAAAATGGGCTCTGGGATCGCTGGCAGAGTAGATACCAACAGTTCGTTTAACCTCCCAGACCTGCCGGAGCCGGCCGGTGACTACGGTGATGCGGGTCCCGATACCGTCCCGGTTGCTCCGCACACCTCTGGCGCGGAACATCACCCAATGGTTGGGGCCTGCCCCCTGGTGCCTGTAGAGCCGGGGGACCCCGTTGAGGTTGCCGATGAGGAAGTCCATGTCGCCGTCATTGTCGAAGTCGGCGAAAGCCATCCCCCGTCCCAAGAGTTCCTTCTGGAGATCGCCTCCGGCCATCTCTCTCACGTCCCTGAAGGTCCCGTCCCGCTGGTTGATATAGATGGAGGAGGGCTGGAAATAGGTCTCCGACCATTCAGCGTCCAGGATAAAGGGATAAACGTGCCCGTTGGAATGGAAGATGTCCTTCCAGCCGTCGTGGTCGAGGTCGTAAAACCCGGTGCCCCAACCGACCAGCAGCCACTCCGGCTGAATCAACCCGGCTTGCTGGGTCAGGTCTTCGAACATGAGGCCGCCCCGGTTGCGGTAGAGCGTGCTGTAGTCGTGGGCGAAGTTGGTTACGAAGACGTCCAGCCGTCCGTCGTTGTCATAGTCGGCCGCATCCACTCCCATGCCGCCCTGGAAGTCTCCGGCCGCACTGGTTGCCAGACCGCTCAGCAGTCCCATTTCCTTGAATGTGCCGTTCCCCTGGTTAACGTATAACTGGTTGGGAGTGCTGTCGTTGGCCAGGTAGAGGTCCTGGTCCCCATCGTCGTCCAGATCGGCCCACACCACGCCCAAAGAATAGAAGTGGTTGTTCTCGTCCAATCCGGATTCCGCGGTGACGTCGGCAAAGGTGCCGTTGCCGTTGTTGCGGTAGAGTCGGTTGGACCCGGCCTGGAGACCCAGGGGACCGCAGGGGATGGTGGTGCCGCGATAGTGACAGACCAGCTTGGGATCGGGTGGCCGCAGGTTGTCGAAATCGAAGTGGATGTAGTTGCAGACAAACAGATCCAGGTCCCCGTCCGCGTCGTAGTCGCCGAAGGCCGAGGAGGAGGTCCACCCGGAGCCTGCAACGCCGGCCCGTTCCGTGACATCCTCGAAGGTCCCGTTACCCAAGTTCTTGTAAAGGATGTTGGAGCCCAGGTTGTTGAGGTAGATATCGGCGAAGCCGTCGTTGTCGTAGTCTCCGATGCTGACTCCCATCCCCCATGCCGTGCGCGTCAGTCCCGACTTCCGGGTCACATCCCTGAAGGTGCCGTCTCCCTGGTTTCGATAGAGGGTACCGTGGGGGTTGTCTCCCTTGCGGAACCTCTTCAGGGTGGATCCCTGAACCATGAAAAGGTCCAGCCATCCATCCTTGTCGTAATCAAAGAAACCAGCGCCACCTCCCTTGAGCTCGAACAGATAGCGCTTGTTCCGCTCCGGACCGTTCAGGTGCCGGAAGGTGATGTTGCTGGAGCGGGTAATGTCGACGAATTGGGGAATCGCCTCCGGGAGGGCCGTAACCCGGATCAGGTGCGCCACAAGCAGAATCCCCACCCCGAACCCGATCGAGCCACCGGCCGATCGGTCATGGGTTCCGCGGGAACCGGACCGACAGGACAACCGCACCGACAGTCCAGGCTTCGGGCCCTCAGCCGGCGGCGGCTGAACGGACCCTCGACCAGGCTTCAACCGAAATCCCCCTCTTCGGACCGTCATAGTCGTATCTCCACCCCCATCAGACCTACACCAACAGGTTCCCTATGGGCTCTGAAGCTGTCGCAATAGCTCGAAGCGCCGGGAGAACTCCCGGCGATCCAGCCGGCCGTCGCCGTTGCCATCCAGCCCCTGAAAGAACTCGCCATGCCTTGCAAATCCCTTCACTCGCGTATTGACGAAGTCCTCGAATTCGGCTGGCGTCAACCGGCCATCGGAATCCCTGTCGGCTTCCACGAATTCCTGATCTTCCCTGTCGAACTTCCTGGGGTCGACCGCCCTTCCCCGCTTTTCTCGCTGTCGCAATTGCTCGAACATGGCCATTTGCTTCCGGGCCAGGCCGAGCTGACCGGTTTCCAGGTAGAGCCGAGCCAGCAGGTAGTGCGATTCATAGGAGCTGGGATTGAGCGCGATACTCCTCTGAAGCGCTTCCAGGGCCTCCGCAGGTTTGCCCTGGCGGCGGTAGGCCGCACCCAGATAGTAGTGCAGTTGCCCCTGACCCACGTCTTTTCCCTGAAGCCTTAGCAGTTGCACCACCGCCTCGTCGTCCCGGCCCGTCCTTACCAGCGCCTTGCCCAGGAGAAATCTGGCTGCGTGATGATCGGAATTGTGCGCCAACTCGGTTCTGAAGTGCTCAATGGCCTCGGCGTCCCTGCCCTGCCGAAAATAGACCCGTCCGATGCTGTGGTGAACCGCCGGGTAGCGTGGATCCGCCGCTTCCACGGCCCTGAACTGCTCCATGGCCGCATGGTCCTGGTTTATCTGCATATGGCTGACGCCCAAAAGAAAGCGAGTCTTGACGGAATCGGGTGCGAGCTCGACTCCCTTGGCCAGCCTCGTAACCGCCTCCTCGAAATTCCCGCGCCTGAACAGGAGCACTCCCCACTGGTAGAAAGGCTCCACCCATTGGGGACGCAGTTCGCTGGCCCGCCTCAGGCTCTTTTCAGCATCGCCGTGCTGGCGCAGCTCGGCTAGAACCTTGGCCTGAAGCAGGTGGTAGTCGGCATTACCTTCATCCTGGCTCACGGCTCTCTGCACGGACACCAGCGCCTCCAGGTTACGCCCGGAACGGTAGCTTGCCAACGCATCCTGATAGGAATCCGCCCGCGAGAACAGCGGGAGACCAATCGTCAGCATTAGAAAGACTGGAAGGAGGCGGGTCGTGTTGAACGGGGGTTTCAAAGCTTTCAGCGGCGTCAATCCGAAAGTGTTATTGGAAAAGCTGGCAGGGACGGTGCTTGCGTTACACCAGATTTGGAATGTCCCGAGATCCGTGCAAGACCCGAACGATTTCCAAAGGCGTGGTCTCTGGGCGATAGATGACTGAGTACGCTCCTACGGGCCAGAATAATACCGGTTGATGTGTCAAATCCTCGCGACTATGTCCCATAAACGGATTCCATGCGAGTCGCTCGCAAGCCGTGCGAAGTTGAGTGACCACCCGCCGGGATGCATCAATGCTGTCCCGTGCAATGTAGGCTTGAATTTCTCTGAGGTCTTTCACCGCCGCCGGGGAAAGAAGGTATTGACTCAATCTTCGTGCCGGGTTTGTTCCAGGATACCCAACTCAGCCTCGAGCTCGGAGAATATCAACTCCCCGGCAATTCCCTCCCCGTGATCCAGTTGCTCCAATCCTTCGCCAATTTTCTCGCGTAGCGCACGAATTCGGAGGGCTTTCAACTGTTCCCGCTCCTCCAGCAGCCGCAATGCCTCGCGAATCACCTCACTGGCCGAATGGTAGCGCCCACTCCGCACCTTGGATGCCACAAACGCTTCAAGTTCCGACGTAAGAGACACATTCATTGACCAAGACCTCCACCGGATGGTACAGACATCCATCCTAGCAGGAATAACAAAAATGGTCAAAATTGGTTACTGTAGTGGAGAGGGAGCAAGGGTGCGTTCCCTGTCGATAGACCTGGAAGAAAGGGCCAAAGCTGTGTCTGGTCTTATGCGGGCGGGACGCCCGCGCTCCCGGGGGGCGTCATTCCATAAAGGGCGAGTGATGGCAAAAAAAAGCCCCGTGCGGATTGCACGGGGCTTTTGTAAAGGATCCGGCGCTCGGTCCTGCTAGAAGCCGAGACGCAAGCGGAACACGATGCGGCGCGCTTCCCACCCGCTGGGTTGGAAGAGTCCGAAGTTGGCAGCCGAAATGTTGGTCGAGGAGGGACCCGAGGCGTTGCGGTGGTTCAGGAGGTTGGAGATGTAGGTCTCGAACTTGAAGTAGGGTCCGTTCTCGTACTGGGTCAGGTTGAACCGCTTGAACACGTTGAGCTCGGTGCCCCAGTCACGCGGCGCAATCAGCATCCCGCGGCTGGCGTTGCCGTAGCGGCCAATCCCCGCGGGCGGAATGGCGAAACAGGACTTGTTCCACCCGATGCCCGGCGTTTCGCCGAAGCCGTTGGGATTGCACAACTGGTCCGGCCGGCCGCTGGAGCGACCGGTGTTGGAGGGATCCGACCCGGAGTAGCTGGGAGTGAAGGCCGTTCCCTGGCCGCCCGTAAACTTGAAGGCGGCCGTCCAGTCGCCAATAAGGCTATTGAGGGCACCACCGGCGTCGGTCGCGAATTGCCTCCCCTGGCCCACCGGGAGATCCCAGACCATGGCCAGGTGCCAGCGCTGCCGGCGGATACCGTTCTGGATCCCCTTGTCGCGCTTGCGGTCCAGCGGATCTTCGGCCTCGAAGCCGATGGTGGAGGAAAACAGCCCCGGAATGACGTCGGCCAGGTTCTTCTTCCACTCGAACCAGCTTCGCAGATAGATGCCCCGGCTGAACTGTCGGGTGGCTTCCACTTCCAGGCTGTGGAAGCTTCCGGTCCCTCCCAGGTCATGCCGGTCGACGAAGGAGAAGTTCGGGCCCCAGGGGAACTTGTCGGTCCGCTCGTCGAAGGGAATGGTGCTGGGGGTGGGGGTCTGCAGGTTGCTCCGATAGGGCCAACTGGTGCCCTTGGAGGCCACGTAGGAAATCCGGGTGGCCCAACCGTCGCCCAGGTCGTTCTCCAGGGTCAGGTTCCACTGCTGGTCGTAAGCCCAGGCATCCTTGCGGCTGTTGAGAGGAATCCCCCGCACGCCCTGCTTGGAGACGGCGCCGGTGCCCGCGGGCAGGAAGGGGTCCTTGAACGTCAATTGCGGCACGCCGTCTGTGATCACGTTGGGCCCGAACGTCTCCGATCCGGCGAAGGGGCCGCCCTCGCGGCCTCCCAGCCAGCCGGCCCGCCCGAGGCCACTCGTGCCTGCTCCGGCGATGGCGAAGGGCACGTGGTAGATGCCGTAGCCGGCCCGGATCACGGTCCAGTCGTTGATGCGATAGGCCAGACCGAAGCGCGGAGAAATGTGCGCCGCGGTGAAGTTGACCAGGCTCTGGGGATAGCCGGCCTCGCTGGCTCTCACCACCGGAATCGCGCCTTGCGGCCACACCGGCACCACGTGGTGGAAGGACCGGTCGGGAACCACCACCCGCAGGTTGTCGAAGTCGAAGTTATAGAACAGACCATTGGCGTCCGTGGGCGCGCCGTAGTGCTGGATGCGGGCGCCGTAGGTCATGGTCAGCCGCGGGGTCACCTTCCAGTCGTCCTGGGCGAAGACCCCGAAGTCGAAGCCGCGGGCGTGAACGGGGGCGCGCGAGGTGGCGATTCCCGTCTCGCGGGGGATTCCCAGCAGGAAGTCGGCAATGTCGCTTCCGCTGTAATGGCCGGTGAAGCGATATATACCCCAGGCGTCTGCACTGTTTGCCGACCCGAAGGGCCGCTCCCAGTTGGCCTCCACCCCGAACTTGATGAGATGGGTGCCCTTGTTGACGGAGACGTTGTCCTTCATCACCCAGACCTTGGGATTGCTGCTGTTACCGCCGGCGCCGCAGCGTCCCAGGAAGGGGAAGGTGAGCTCGGTCGCCGAGAAGGAACCCGAGAGGGCGCCCGGCTGGAATCCCCACAGGCCCGTGTAGATCTGGGGGCATCCGGGTCCCTCGGGCGAGGTGCGACCGCCCAGGTCGATGCCGAACTCCCTGATCAGGGTGTTGCCCACGGTGGTGGCGCCCTTCTGGTCGTATCCCTGATCGTTGGTCCCGAAGGTGAACTCGTTGATCACCGTGGGGGAGAACATGTGCGAATCCTGGATGCTCCACATGCGGGTGGCGTTGTCGCCGAACCAGGTCGAAAGCGAAACGGTGGTGCCTTCGTCCAGAACCCGGTTGTAGCCGTAGTGGTTGAAGGAGATGGTGTTGGAGTCGGTGATGGCGTGGTCGAACCGCACGTGCCAGTCCTTCTCCACGTTGCTCCCGAACTGGAACCCATGGGTGTTGTCGACCAATGTGCCCAAGGGGCTTACAGCATTGGGCATGGGAGCGTATCGCAAGGCCGCCTGCGCTACCGGGCTGAGCAGCTCCTGAGGAATGATGTTGTTGGCGAAAGGCTCGCCCGTAAAGGGATTGATGACGGGCTCGCCCTTCAAATGCTGCTGCACCACCTCGGTCAGGTCCCCGCGGCGAATGGCCGCCGTGGGGTAAACGTAGTTCCGGATGGGAGCTTTCTGGTCGCTCCTGTTGGGTTGAACGTAGAAATGGAAGAAGGTCCTGTCCCGGCCGTCGTAGACCTTGGGGATGTAGATGGGTCCGGAGGCCATGTAGTTCCAGCGGACGCCCGGCTTGGCGGGAGGATGCCTGGTCTGGCCCACGGTCAAGGCTCGAAGCCGCGGGTGGTCCAACTGCATCCAGATCTCGCCATGAAACTGGTTGGTGCCGCCTCGGCCCACCCCGTTGATGGTGGTGGCGGTCTTGTATTCGGCCGGGGCGTTCAGCGAGACCTGGTTGATCTCCTGGACCAGTTCCTGAGGCGCCCGGAAGGTGCCGTAGGCATTGGTGGCAACCCCGTCCTGCAGCGCCGTGGTGTTGTTGGCGAAGGCTCCGTGCACCTGGCTGCGGGACTCGGCCCCGGGATTATCGCCCACCTTGTAAATCAGGCTGGCGGCAATCCTGAAGGCCTCCACCTCCTTGTAGGGCAAGGTGTAGGTAATGCTGGACTTGTCCGTCTCGATGACGGCGCCTTCCTCGGAAACCGTGATGGTGTCCTGGATATCGCCCACCTGCAGCACGATGTTGACGCGCCGGGGACGTCCGGCGTAGATGATCACGCCGCTGTTGGTATAGGCCTTGAAGCCGGCCAGCTCGGCCCCGAGCGTGTAGGTCCCGGGCGGCAGGCCGCGCAGCTCGTAGATGCCAACCTCGTTGCTCACGGTCGAGCGGGTGATCCCCGTGGATTCTTCGGTCGCCGTGATCTCGACCTGGGTCACCCTGGCGCCGGTCTCGTCCTCGACGTTCCCGTGGACGCCGGTGTACTCCTGAGCCAGCATGGGCGTCCAGGACAGTGTAAGGGCCAGAACGAAGGCCAATCCAGCCACTGTTAGAAAGCGTTGCATCAGTGGTTACCTCCTCAATTTAACGTTTGCCACCAGTGAAGTCGATTCTGAGAAGCGACTTCGAGAAATCCTGTCTAACCGGCTTTATACCTGCAATCAGATTGCCAAAATCCGGAAGATGAGAAAAATAAACTTAACCCTCTATTATTCAGTGCTTTAGAAGCCAACTCCGCTCGCGCTCATCCAAGCTTGCTGCCGCCATTCTACGAAATATTGAAGTCAGGGGCTCCCGATCCGGCTGTCAATCCGCCGCAGCAATGGAGCTCTTCTTTATTAAGTGCAATGGAATGAATAGATTATGGAGATTGTTCAGCCCTTGGCCCCCACGTCGGCGGGTCAGATACCGAGTTACGGTATCTCGTAGGGCAATGGGGGAATCCGGAAAAACGTCGGGTCGGCCGAACGGGAGGAGTCTGGCTGATTCCCCCGGGCCGGCTACCGCACCACGAATTTGGCCTCCGGGGAGACGGACCGGTTGGCGACGTTGTCGGTGACCTGGACCACCAGGCTGTATTGACCGGGTTCCAGTTCGTCCAGGGCCACCAGCTTCTGCAGGGTCATCTGCTGGGCCGCTCCGGCCAGCTTGTCGTTGGACTCGAGGGCTCTGCCGATTTCCCTTCCGCTCTTCTTGAGCACGTATTCGATGGTGGCCGAGGGCTTTTGGGTCTGCTCGTCCCTGGCCAGGTTGTACACCTGAAAATAGACTCCCATGGGCCGGTCCCTGCCGAAAGACTCCTCGACGCTGGGCAGCACCTTGGAGCTTCCGATCACGAACTGGCCGGAACCCACCTGCTTTCTGGGCAGACGCTCCAGTTGGTCGGCCAGGATGATGCTGCTGGTGGCCAGCTCGTCCTGGGGAAACTTCGGCACCCGGATGCTGTGATAGACGGTCCCCAGGTTGCCGCTGTTGAGGTCCTTGAGCACCAGTTCCAGCTTGTAGAGGCCCGAACGCAGGGGGATGCGGGTCTGGTAGAGGGAACGCTTCTCCAGGGTGCTCTTGAACAGGGCGTCGGGCGCGATCTGCCGGACAACCTCCTCGAAGACCTGAACCGACCGGCCGGTGATGGTGGTGATCCTGCCGAAGACGTTCACCTCGGCCTTCTTGACGCCCTCCACATCCTTGAAGGTCATGTCGCTGTTCTTCATGACCACCGTGATGGGCGTCAGGATGGTGTCCTCCGTGATCTTGATGAAGTCGGTCCGGTAATCGAAGGGAAAGGTGTTGTAGGTGAGCTTGGTGTCCACCACCGTTTCCAGGTCCTTGAATCGGATTTTGGGAGCCCGGTAGAGAGCCGCCGCCTGTCTCAGCTGGAGCATCTGGCTCATTCGGAAGTCCGAATAGAACAGCCCCGACGGAAAACGGGTATGGCGGCTGATGTCGTCGCCCCGCCCCATTCTCTGGTCCTCGGTCAGATCGGCCACCGGAGTATTCTTGAGGGCATCCTTCTCGAAGGGATCGATCGCCATGCGGTACTCACCGGTAAAGGTGCGATCCACGAACTCGATAATGACTTCCTGTCCCAGATCCATCCCGTCCAGGTAGCGGTATCGCCAGGTGATGAAGGGATGGGTGCTGGTCTTCCCTCCCCCTTCCCAGTGGGGGCGGTAGTAAGTGCCTCCCCCGTGGTGGGTCTCGATCTGATCCGGGGGACCGTACATGATGTAAATGCGCCCGCGATCGGTCTTCCAGCCCATCTTGCCTGAAGTGAAACGCTCATTGGCGTAGGCGATGCGCCGGTAGTGCTCGTCCCGGAACTCGTTGACAATGGTGTCCGGATTGGGATCCCGTCTCAGCCAGAACTGCTCGATGAACTGGTAGCGCTCATCGTCGTTGCTCAAATTGTCGAACGCATCTCTCTCTTCCGGCGTGATGATGAAGGAGACATCCTGCTTGAGCCATTTCTTGAGGAACTTGTCCTGAGTTTCACGGCGCAGCGACCGCTCCCGCTGCCTGTCCTTCTTCTTCTGAGCCTCCATCACCGCCAGCGGTGACAGCAGCACTCCACAAACAAGCCAGCAAGTCCATTTCGCCAGTTTCATGACACACCCGCACGCTTCCGATTCAAAGGGTCGAATTCAGATAGTCGATCCATGTTGGCCAAGGAACGCCGGAAAGTCAATAGGGAGGTACGGCGGGAGGTACGACGTTGGCCAAGACGCTCAGCGGCTGGGGCTCTTCTTGACCCTCTGGAAGGTCTCCATGGCCTGACGGGCCAGCTCCGGTTTCCCGGTTTCGCGGTAGAGCTGGCCCAGCAGGTAGTGGCCGTCGGTGAACTCGGGGTCCATCTCCACGCATTTCCGGGCAGCCTCCAGGGCCAGGTCGGGATTGCCCAGGCCCCGATGGGCCTTGGCGATGGCGTAGCTCAGGTCGACCGGATTGACCTCATCCTGCTTCAACCGGGAGAGATGGGTCAACGCGCTTTCGTACCGGCTGATCTTGACCAGCCACTCCCCCAGCTCCAGCCGGGCCTGGGCGTGGGCGGGGTGGAGCTCGAGTTCCTTCTCCAGCCCCCGAATGGCCCCCTGCACGTCACCCAGGTTGGAATGAAGCATGGACAGATGGTAGTGGAGCCAGGGGTACTCGGGATCCCTTTCCAGCACCGCCTCGAACTGCCGCTTGGCTTTCAGGTGCCGGTTATGCTCGTAGTAGGTGCGGCCCAGATGGAGGCGGGCCTTGAAGTGGTCGGGGGCGAGCTTGACGGCCCTCTCCAGGGATTCCAGGGCTTCCTGCTCGGTTCCCAGCACCACATTGGTGGTGACGTCGCGTCTGTCCAGTCCCAGCGTGGACTTCCATGCCATTTTCTCCTGCAGCAGCAGGGCGGCCAGGCGGTAATGGAATTCAGCATCGTCCGGCCGGAGGCTCAGGGCCTTGCGAAGCTGAACCCCGGCTTCGCTGAACTGTTGCAGGTCTGTGAGGATCACACCATAGAGCAAAAGATGGTCGGCATTCTCCGGATCTTCCTCCACGGCCTTCTGGGCCGAGAGCATGGCCATCAGATTCTGCTGCTTGTCATGCCACTCCTTGGCCTCCCGGTAATGGGGGGACTCCGCCCCCAGCCGGGGACTGAAAAACCAGACCCAGAGAATCAGGAACACCGGCAGCCAACGGTCCAGCGGCTTGGGGCGCACGCCACCCGGATTCCGGGGCAATTCCCCGACTCCCCGCTTTCCCGGACGGCAGCCCGCGGATGGAGTCCGCTCGAGACTCTGTGAGTCCTGGCGGGCAGCCGCTCGGGTTGGACCACCATTCTCGAGAGGCACCCACTTGGATTGTGGATTTGAGGCAAATGCAGTCGTCATAACTTCCCAATCAACGAGCAGCAATCAGCAACCGACAATTCATTGAGCCTTTTGCAAAATACGGCCGGGCGACCTTTGCCGGGAATGGCCACAAAAGGCACAAAACCCAATTTGTGACTATTGTGCTTTTTGTGGTCAGACAGCATTTTTCACCAGGTCGCACCGATATTGAGAAAGGCAGAACATCACGTTTGCGGGCAAAATGACCCGCCCCGCTGCGAATTTTGCAATAAGCTCCATCAGCCTTGCGGTCCGAGGCACGGCCTCACTACTTGTCCCGCTCAAGACGGCCTCCTTCCTTGAGCCGATATCTCCGGTTGGCGGAGACGTCTGTAAATCTTTGCGCGCTGCCGCTCGGCCAGCGCACCTCCAATGACTTGACCTTTTTGGCTTTGCCCAGGCCGAAGTGCGCTCTCAGGTCATGAGTCGATTGATAGCTGGACCCTCCCCGGACCTCCCGGATCTGGACCCCCGTCTCGGTCAGGGCAGTCACTCGCGCCCCCACGGCGCTGCGATTGCTTTGGACGCCCTCCAGGCGCAGGCTCAGCCAGCGTCGTCTGCTGCCCCCGTCGTTCCGCAGCAGCCAGGGATTCCCATCCAGATTGCTGACGGCCACGTCGACATCCCCATCGTTGTCATAGTCGGCAAAGGCGGCTCCCCGACTGGACCAGAGCTTGACCCGGTCGAGCCCGGCCATGACCTCGCGGAATCTCCCGTTGCCCAGGTTCCGGAAGAGCTGGCTGCGCTGGTAGTAGCGATGACCCATCTCGTAGCGGTCCACCTGCGGAAACAGGTGCCCGTTGGCAATGAACAGATCCTCCCAGCCGTCGTTGTCGAAATCCACGAAGCCGGTCCCCCAGGCCAGGTAGGACCAACTGGGGAAGGCCAATTCAGCCAGGTGGCTGACATCGCGAAAATTTCCGTCGCCCAGATTGCGATAGAGGGTGTTGTAGTCGTCGACAAAGTGGGTGATGAAGATGTCCAGCAACCCGTCGTGGTCGTAGTCGCCGAAATCGACGCCCATGCTGCCCTGGGCAACGCCGTCGTCGGAATAACCGGATCCGGAAAGCAGTGCGACCTCGTCAAAGGTCCCGTCTCCCTGGTTCTGAAACATGAAGTTGGCCATCTGATCGTTGGCCACATAGAGGTCCAGATCCTTGTCGTTATCGTAGTCGGTCCACACCACCCCGAGTCCGTAGGAGGGCGTCACCCCTCCCACTCCGGCTTTTTCGGTCACATTCTCGAAGACTCCCTGACCATTGTTGCGGTAGAGGATGTCACCGTCGCAGGGCAGACCCAGGGGACCGCATTGCACGGTCATGCCACGATAGTGGCAGTTCATGGCGGGCGGATTCTTGTGGTCGAAGGTGACGGTGTTGGCCACGTAGAGGTCCAGGTGGCCATCGCCGTCATAGTCTCCGAAGGCGGCGCTGACCGCCCAGCGCCCGTCTCCGACTCCGGCTCGATCGGTGACGTCGGTGAAGGTTCCGTCGCCGTTGTTGCGGTAGAGGGTGTTGGGTCCGTAATTGCACACGAAGAGGTCCGGCCAGCCGTCGTTGTCGTAGTCCGACGCGGCCACGCCCATGCCCCACCGGTCGCCGCCGACGCCGGCCTTCCCGGTGACGTCGGTAAAGGTGCCGTCACCGTTGTTGCGGTAGAGAGCGTTGGAGACGCTCCGCTTGCCCTGCAGCAGTTCCTCCCAGTGGCCGCCGTTCACCAGGTAGAGGTCCTGCCAGCCGTCGTTGTCGTAGTCGATCCAGGCGACACCCCCGCTCATTCCTTCCAGAATGTAGGTCTTCTCGGCGCTACCGCTGAAGTGCTGAAAGTCGACGCCGGCCTGCTTGGCCACATCGACGAAGGTCATGGCGATCGGCTTCCCGTTGGCTGGAGAATCGCCGGCTCCGTGGCGGGGAACGGTTGCCGACAGAAGCAAGAGCAAAGGGATCAGGATGGCGAAATTCAGGTGCTGATTCATTATGCTCCCATGGCAGGCCGCAGAAGGCGGAACCGGCCGGCCACCCCGCCGGACCTGTCCACCCCGCAAGGAGGCCTCTCGCCGGCCCCTTCCGGTTCCCGGCTATCTTACACTGAATCGCCGCCGCCCGGAGGATATTGGCCGCCGCTGACCCTCAGTTCGAAGCGACCGTAGGTCGCCCACTCACAGCTCACCCTGGTGGGGCTTCTCCCATTCGCCGCTGAACCCGGACACCCCCTGAACCCGGCACAGCCCCTTCGCCAAGTCGAAGTCCGCCTTGACCCCGTTGGCGTAGGCGACCTGCTGCAGCGTCCTCTCGGCATTGAGGAACCGGTGGGAAACCATCTCCGACCAGGCGATGGCCCGATAGAAGGCGCGCCAACGCTTCAGCCACTCCAGCCGGGCTTCCATCCTGGGGTCGTCCCAGTCGACAATCGGCACCTGGGTGAAGGCAGTGCCCGGATGGGCGTCGCTATAGGGCAACATCCAGTTGTAGGCCGGAGCCGCCCCGAACAACAGTTCGTACAGCCGCGGCTGCCGGTCTTGGGGCCAGTCGTAGCGACCGTAGCCGCCGCCCGAAAAACAGCCGGCAAAACATTCGTGGAAGACCAGTTGAAACAACGGAATGGGCTCTCCCACCCCCAGGATCTCCGAGGACCAGCCGAACCGGAAAAAGAAGAAGTCGCACTCAGCCATGGCCCAGAACCTGGGCAGTTCCGCTCCCGCGATGATTCCGCGGCGGCGCGCCTCCCGAAAACTCTCCAGCATTCTTTGGATGGCCATCCGCCTCGGCAGCGGATGGCTGCTGGAGTGGTCCTCGGGCACGCCGGCATGGGCCGCATAGCCGTCGAAATAGAGGGCATCCAGTTG
This sequence comes from Acidobacteriota bacterium, assembly GCA_028875575.1. Lineage (NCBI taxonomy): Bacteria > Pseudomonadati > Acidobacteriota > Acidobacteriota bacterium. The sequence continues at coordinate 69,194 of JAPPDF010000003.1, read as the reverse complement.
AAAGCCCCTGGCCAGGAGGCTGTCCAATGCCTGCCGGGTCAGCTCCGGCGCGAAGTAGGGACTGATCTGAGGCCAGCGGCGCGGCTGCCCCGCCTCGTCCAGCGCACGCTTGGCGGGATCGTAGGAAGGGGCCCCGGGAGCGTACTGGGTCGGATTGATCATCACCTTCACCAGGGCGCCCTCGACACCGGCGGCCCTGGAGAGACGTACCAGGCGCTCCCATCCACCCGGGATCGGATTCTCTTCCAGCATGAAGGCCTGCCAGGAAGCGGTGGCGTTCCAGATCTCTCCCCGGCTGGCGTCGTATCCCCCCGTGCCCCACTTGGGAAAGAAGAAGTTCACCGGCAGGTCCCGGGACCGGAATTCCCGCAGGTCGCGCAGGGATTTCCGGTCGGCGTCGGCCTGCCAAAGGATCCGATATTCGATCCCGTCGATATACCGGCGCAGCGCCGGGACCTCCTCCGCCTTTTCTTCCAGCGTGCGCAGCAGTCCCCGGGCCTTGGCGTAAGCGCGGTAGCCCTTGGCGATGCCGACGTGGTCCATTCCCCGGGCGAACCGCATCAGTGACCTGCGCGGGTAGGAGAGCCGCCCCAGAGAGGGCAGCCAGTTGAAATCCAGAGTGGACCGTTCTCCCGGCAGATGCTCCACTGCAACGCTGCAATCCCACCAGGTCTCCACGATCTGGTAGAGGCAATCCCGTTTCCGGTTGACCATGCCGAAGACCGGCAGCGTGTAGCGGTACCCGATAATGTTCTGGCTCCTTCGCGTGTTTCCACCCACTGCTCCCGGCCGGGCGAAGTAGTCGTCCAGGGACCCCAGCTTCCTGTCGGTGTCGGCGGGAATGAGATAGCCCGATCCGTGAGGGACCACCAGGTACCCCCCGGCCGCCGTGGGCTTCTCCAGGCAATAGAGGTGGTCAACCTGCTTCAGGCGGTCCGCGCCACCCTCCTGGCGGACCTCGATAAGCAGTTCGTCGCTGTCGGGATCGAGCGCCAGCACCAGTGCCAGCACCAGGTCCGACCGGGGGAACCGGCTCAGCCGAATCAGATAGCCTCGGTGGGCGCCGTCGCTGAAGGCTTCCTCCTGCCGGCGGCCGGCTGTTTCGAAAGTGGCCCGCCTCTCTTGGCCGGAACCGGAAGAAACCCATACCGCTTCCGGTTTTTTCCGGGTGGAGGTCGTCCAGACGGGCTGCCCGTCGCCGTCCGCGATCGTCAAGCCCAGGTCGGGCCGGAGCCTGACCGATACCTGGCGCCCCACCAACTCCAACCCGGGATCGACCCGAGGCTTGGCCTGCAGTCGACCGATCCTCCCCAAACCCGCCAGGGCGCCGGCCTGCAGGAAGCCCCTGCGGCTGATCCCGACAAGGCGGGATGCCCCCGCCAAACGATTCCCGTCCCCCTGTTGACCGCCGGTCATGAGATTGTCCTCCTGCTGCGGCCGCATTCGCTTGATTCCGCATAGCGCCGCTGCTTTTGTGCTCAGGCAATTATAGAGCGTAAGGCAATGAATCCGCCGCACCGGGTGCCTACCTAAGCTGTCTAACCACAATAAGCACATAAAGTCACAAGTTGTGTTTTTGTGCCTCTTGTGGCCATTCCCGGCAACGATCCCCCTGGCGAACTTTGCAAACGGCTCTGGCGCCAGTGTCGAGCCGCATAGGGGGGCGGTGGGTGATCGTGGCGTGGGGCGGTGCCGCTCTGGAGGGGGTGTGCGGCCGGGGAGGCGGCTTTTATTTCGCCGCATACGCGGCTAGGTTGGCGCGGGATCAGACGACCCCGGGTTGACACCCGGGGCTACCCTAAGCCGCAGCTACGCTGCTCTATAAGGATGGCCTGTAGGGGACATCCAGCCGGAATTCCGACTCCAACCGCAGCTTCGCAGCTCTCACCTAACCCACAACACTGTGGGGGGACGGGTCTTTTCAAATAGATTACTCCCGGGCTGCGGCCCGGGAGTTCCCGTAAGCCGCGAGGCGGCGGCAGCGGCCTGGCGCAGGAGCGCGGGAGCAGCGCCTGCGACCCACCATCGACCTCTGCCTGCCTGTGCTACAATCGGCCCGTCCTGGGTCCCGGGGAGGATTCGTGTCCAAGCCGTTCTACCGACCGCGCCGCCTGCGGAGCAGCCGGCGGCTGCGCGCCATGGTGCGCGAGACCCGGCTCTCCCCGCTCAACTTCATCTATCCCCTCTTCGTCTGTCCGGGCGAGGGTGTTAAGCGGGAGATCCCCTCCATGCCCGGGAACTACCACTATTCCGTCGATCGACTGGTGGAGGAGTGCCACGGGGTGCGTTCTCTGGGAATCCCGGCCATTCTGCTTTTCGGGATTCCGCCGTCAAAGGACGAGGAGGGCAGGGGGGCCTACGACGAGGAGGGGATCATCGCCTCGGCGGTGCGCGCCGTCAAGACGGCCGAGCCCGACCTGTTGGTCATCACCGACGTCTGTCTCTGCGAATACACCTCCCACGGCCACTGCGGCAGCCTGCGCGACGGAGACGTCGACAACGACGCCACTTTGGAACTTCTAGCCCGAACCGCTCTGGTTTACGCTCAGGCCGGCGCCGACCTGATCGCCCCTTCGGACATGATGGACGGCCGCGTTGAGGCCATTCGGGAGAGGTTGGACGACCACGGATTCGAAAAGATCCCGATCCTGTCCTACGCCGCCAAGTATGCCTCCGCGTTCTACGGGCCCTTCCGGGAGGCGGCCGGCTCGGCCCCTCAGTTCGGCGACCGGCGTTCCTACCAGATGGACCCCGCCAATCAGCGGGAGGCCCTGCGCGAGGTGGCGCTGGACATCGAGGAGGGGGCCGACATCGTGATGGTCAAACCGGCCATGCCTTACCTGGACGTGATCTATCGGGTCAGGACGGAGTTCGATCTGCCGGTGGCGGCCTACCAGGTCAGCGGCGAGTATTCCGCCCTGGTGGCCGCCCACAGAAACGGCTGGCTGGACGAGGCACAGACCATACTGGAGTCGCTCACCTGCATCCGGCGGGCCGGAGCCGACTGGATCATTACCTACTTCGCCAAGTCGGCCGTGAAGCTCCTTGAGAGGGAGGCCGCCTCCGGATCCTAGGCGGGAGACCCGGTCCAGTCGCTTTCACCTGCCAGGCCTGCTCCGACCATTCCAGGGAGGAAACTTGTATCGGAAATCCCAGCAACTCTATGAGAGAGCCCGTAAGTTCATTCCGGGAGGAGTCAACTCGCCGGCCAGAGCCTTCCGCGCCGTGGGAGGCAACCCCCTGTTCATCGATCGCGGCAAGGGAGCCCGCATCTACGACGTGGACGGCAACGGCTACCTGGACTACGTGGGCTCCTGGGGACCGCTCATTCTGGGCCACTGCCACCCGGAGGTGACGGCGGCCCTGGGAAGCGTCCTAGAGACCGGCACCAGCTTTGGCGCCTCCACCGAACGGGAAGTGGAACTGGCCGAGCTGATTCACCAGGCCTTTCCGTCGGTGGAGAAGGTGCGGCTGACCAGTTCCGGCACGGAAGCCAGCATGGCTGCCCTGCGGTTGGCCCGCGCTTTTACCGGCCGTCCCATGATCCTGAAGTTCGAGGGGTGCTACCACGGCCACGGCGACAGCCTGCTGGTGAAGGCGGGGTCCGGGGTAGCCACCCTGGGTCTGCCCGACAGCCCCGGCGTTCCTGCGGAGCTGGCTCGGCTGACCCTGACCTGCCCCTTCAACCATCTACCCGCGGTCGAGGAAGCCTTCTCCCGGCACAAGGACAAAATCGGGGCCGTGATCCTGGAGCCGGTGGTCGGGAATATGGGTTGCGTCCCCCCGCAGCCCGGCTTCCTGGAAGGTCTGCGGGCCATCACCCGGAAGCACGGCGCCCTGCTGATCTTCGACGAGGTGATGACCGGCTTCCGCATCGCCTACGGCGGCGCCCAGGAACGCTTCGGAGTCCAGCCGGATCTGACCATCCTGGGCAAGGTCATCGGGGGAGGCCTACCGGTCGGAGCCTACGGGGGGCGAGACGAGATCATGGGCCGCCTGGCGCCGACCGGGCCCGTCTATCAGGCCGGCACCCTCTCGGGGAACCCCCTGGCGGTGACCGCGGGATTGACCACCCTGAAGATTCTCAAACGGCCCGGAACCTACGAAGGGTTGGATCGACTGGCCAACCAACTTTGGGTCGGACTGACCCGGGCAGCCAACCAGGCCGGTGTCTCCGTCCGTGTCAACCACGTCGGCAGCATGTTTACGGTGTTCTTTACGCCGGAGGATCCCGGCACCGAACCGGTTCAGCCCGGTGAGGGCGCCGGCGCCCCGGTCACCGACTTCCCTTCCGCCAAGCGGTCCGACCCGGACCGCTTCTCGCGGTTCTTCTGGGACATGCTGCAGCGGGGAATCTATCTGCCCCCCAGCCAGTTCGAAGCGGCTTTCCTCTCCACGGCACACACCCCTGCCGATATCGACGAGACGGTAACTGCCGCGGCCGAGGTCTTTGCCGACTGGTCTCGCTGAAGAGGCCGCTCCCGATTTTATTTGAAGGTGCCGGAGAGGTTGGGCGTCCGGAGGCGCCCCGTCCCTTTCGACCGGGCACCTACAGAGATTCCTCCGACCATGGGCCTCGACCCTGTCGACTACGCCATCATCGCCGTCTACCTGGTGGGCGTGGCCTGGGTCGGCACCCGAATCGGCGGCCGCCAGCAGTCTTCCCGAGACTATTTCCTGGGCGGCCGGGCCCTCCCCTGGTGGGCGGTGGGGCTCTCGGTGGTGGCCAGCGAGACCAGCACCCTGACCTTCATCAGCGTTCCCGGACTGGCTTACCAGGGGAACCTGCACTTCCTGCAACTGGCCTTCGGTTACTTTGCCGGACGCTGCCTGGTCGCCCTCTTCTTCATCCCGGCCTACTATCGTGGAGAACTGGAAACCGCCTACGACTTCATCGGCAAGCGGTTCGGCCTGCCCCTGCGCCGGCTGACCTCCTTCGTCTTCATCGTCACCCGCGTGCTGGCGTCGGGGGTCCGCCTGTTCGCTTCCGCTATTCCCCTCCATCTCATCACCGGCCTGAGCTACCCGGCAAGCATCCTCCTGATTGGAGTCTTCACCCTCATTTACACCTATATGGGAGGGCTCAAAGCGGTGGTGGCCATGGATGTGGTGCAGACATTCATTTACCTGGCCGGGGCCGGCGTGGCCATGGTCCTCATCCTGAACCACCTGCCCCATGGGTGGCAGGACGTGGTCCGCTTCAGCACCGCCTCCGGCGCGGACAAGCTCTCTCTGCTGAACCCCTACGGGGGATCGGGTCTGATGGAGTGGCTGACCTCTCCCTACACCCTGGCCGGAAGCCTGTTGGGGGGGATCTTTCTGACCATGGCTTCCCACGGCACCGACCAACTCCTGGTCCAACGCCTGCTGGCCTGCCGAACGGCCCGGGAGAGCCAAAGGGCCCTGCTTCTGGACGCTGCCGTCATCGTGCTCCAGTTCGCCTTCTTCCTGGTGCTGGGGCTGTGCCTGTTCGCCTTTTACGGCGGCGCCGAGGTCACCCAACTTGGATTGAAGAGTTCCGACCAGGTATTCCCAAAGTTCATCGTCGAGCAGCTCCCCAGCGGGCTGGCCGGCCTGGTCATCGCCGGCGTGCTGGCGTCCGCCATGGGGACCCTCTCGTCGGCCATCAGCTCCCTGGCCTCCTCCACCTACCTGGACCTGTTTCGTCATTCCAAACGAGCCCGCGGCTTCAGCCCCCGGCAGGAGATGTTCTGGTCCAGGACCTTCACCCTGTTCTGGGGGCTGGCCCTCATCGGGGGAGCCATGCTCTTCACCGACACCCGCAACCCGGTGGTGGAGCTGGGGCTGCGCATCGCCTCGGTGACTTACGGCAGCCTGCTGGGAATTTTCTTTTTGGGGCTTCTGTCCAGGCGGCCCAAGCCCGGCGACGCCCTTGCCGGTTTCCTGGCCGGCATTATGGCCATGGCCCTGGTCCTGACCCTGACACAGGTCGACTACACCTGGCACACCTTGATAGGCTGCCTGGTCACGGTCGGGGTGGGCCACGCCCGGGCCAGGCTGGGAAGGTGACCGGATCCCGGGAATCGGCTTTGAGCCCTGTTTACACCTCGAGGTGTTCGATGACGAGGCCCCGAAAGCGGTCGAAGTCGCGATCTTCCGTCAGAAGCCGGGAAATGCCATTCTCTCGGCAAAGCGCCACGATCTGAGCATCGAACGCGACGTTGCCAATCGCGTTTGCCTCGCGGACTGCTTCCATCAGGAGCTCCGGATACGCGGAACCGGGACAAAGCACGGTCAGACTCGGCGAGGCAAGCAGCCTGGTCAGCGCCTCGCAGGCTTCGTTGGCGGAGTAGGGAGGATTGAACAGCCTGGGGTGGGTGATGACGCGAATGAATTCGCCGATGCAAAACACCGGGATACCCCAGCGGGCGGGGGACTCGGCGAGGGCGACGACACGGGCGTGAGCGACGAGATGCTTGGGCGACTCCGCGCGATGTGCATGAATAAGAATGTTGGTGTCGACCGCAATCAATCGACCCCCTCCATCCGCTCGTAGAGGGCGTCCCGGTCGTCCAGATTGACCCCGGCAACCGCACGGCCGCGCTTGGTTAGCAACTTCGCCCGAAAACGACGCGCCGCGTCGCGGGGGCCGGCTTCAAGGTAGTCTCGCAGGGCGCGTTCGATCAGTCGCGTCAGGGTCTCCCCTTGCTGAGCGGCACGGATCTTGGCGGTGCGGATCAGGTGGTCGTCAAAGTTGAGAGTCGTTTTCATACAGATATCTGTATCACCATAGCCAGATTTCTGTCAACGTCTTTCCAATGAAAGAGGCCCAGACAAAGGCTCCCCCGGTTCAACTCCCCATTGACGACGTGCTCTTGTATTCGGATCCATGATCAGAAAACTCTACCTGGTACTGGGACTTGTGTCTCTTTCGATTGGATTCGCAGGGATATTCCTGCCCCTGGTTCCCACCACCCCGCTGGTGTTGCTGGCGGCCTTCTTTTTCTCCAGGAGCTCGCCTCGGATTCACGGTTGGCTGCGAGCCCACCGACGTTTCGGACCCATTCTGCGCGACTGGGAAAACGGACAGGTGATCCGCCCGGGGGCCAAGGCCGCCTCGGTGGTGCTGATGTCCGGACTGGTCGGTTACAGCGTGTGGTTCGTGGTCCGCTCGCCCTACCTTCAGGCGCTGCTCATCCTGATCACCCTCAGCGTGTCCCTGTTCGTTCTCAGCCGTCCCTCGACACCGCCGGCTCGAGGCTCTTAGTAGCCAGGGTGCGCCACAGCCTCGGAAATTGAGCTTGTCAAGGTTGAAGGAGGCGTGCCACAATCCCCGGCGAGGATTTCAACCCGGATCGGGGCGCTTAACTCAGCGGTAGAGTGCCATCTTCACACGGTGGAAGTCACAGGTTCAAATCCTGTAGCGCCCACCATCCCTTTCTCCCGAAACACCTCATTCTAAAGCCCTCCCGCCTTCAGGCGTCCACACGGCAAGCTTCCTTGCCGTTGGCGGCCATGGGCGAATGGAGTGCGTTCCGCCGGTTGCTTCCGGCGGCGCACAGTCCTCATTCGGAGGTACCCGCTCGAGGTCCGGGAATTGCGTTGACAGCCCTTCGCACGGCCCGATAACATTTCTTGTTTTCGCCCGCAGAACCGGTTTTCGACAGTCCACTGGCAATGACCTCCCAACTGCTCACGCCCGCCAATCAGATCACCATTCTGAGAATGGCCTTCATACCGGTGTTCGTCAACCTTCTGCTCTACAACCAGCTCGGCTGGGCCTTCTTCGTCTTCCTGCTGGCGGGGGTTACGGATGGCCTGGACGGCCTGATGGCCCGGTGGCTGCAGCAGAAGACTTCCCTGGGAGCCCTGCTGGATCCCATCGCCGACAAGCTGCTGCTGACCACCGCTTTCGTCGTCCTGTCCATCAAGGACCTGGAGTTGCCCAACCTGATACCGCTCTGGCTTACCATCCTGGTCCTCAGCCGGGATGTTTTTCTGATCGTGAGCACACTCATCATTCTGTTGATGACCGGTCATCGAAACTTTCCTCCCTCCATTTACGGAAAGGCCGCCACGCTCATTCAGATCGTAACCCTGACCCTGGTGCTGCTTTTCAACTACCTGGAGACCGTTCCCCAGTGGCTTTGGGTGCTTTACCCGGTCACGGGAGCCATTACGGTCTTCTCCGGACTGCACTATATCTACAGGGGGAAGAGAATGGTCTCCGAGGGGCCGGCTCCGGCCTGAGCCCCGCGCGGGATCCGCTCCGCCCATCCGCCATGCCCGAAAACCGGTCCACTACGGGAGTCGCCGTCGATAGGGTGGAAGAAGGCTCCATCGCTCAGGAAGTGGGCATCGAACCGGGCGACCGCCTGCTGTCCATCGACCGCCGTGAAGTGAAAGATGCCCTGGACTTCCGCTACTTGAGCTCATTGGTCGATCGGGAACTGACTCTCTCGGTGGCCAAGAAATCCGGAGAGCTTTGGGATATCGAGATTGAAAAGGAAGAGGACGAAGACCTGGGTCTCGAGCTCGAGCCCATCCAGACCCGGATCTGCAAGAACAACTGCATCTTCTGCTTCGTGCACCAACTGCCGCGCGGCAAGCAGGTTCGCCGCACCTTGAGGGTCAAGGACGAGGACTTCCGGCTCTCATTCCTGTTCGGCCACTACCTGACCCTCACCAACCTCTCCGAAAAGGACTTTCAGCGGATATTCGAGCAGCGGCTCTCACCCCTCTATGTTTCCGTCCACGCCACCGAACCCGGGCTGCGCCAATATCTGCTGCAGAACCGCAAGCCCGACGACCTTTTGGGAAACATGCGACGCCTCATTCAGGGCGGCATCCGGCTGCACACCCAGATCGTGTTGATGCCGGGGATCAACGACGGAGCCCACCTGGAAAGAAGCATCGCCGATCTGCTGGAGTTTTATCCCCAGGTGATGACCCTGTCGATCGTCCCGGTCGGACTGACGGACCACCGCCAGGGGTTGCCCCGATTGACGCCGGTCGACGCCGACTATGCCCGCAAGACCATTGCCCATGTCTCCGCCATCCAGGAGCGCATTCGGGAGTCCCACGGCACCCCGTTCTGCTTTCTGGGAGACGAGTTCTTCATCATGGCCTCGCAGGCCATTCCGCCCCGTTCCCACTACGGCGATTTCCCCCTGGTCGAGAACGGGGTGGGCATGGTGCGGACCTTTCTGGACGAGTTCCACCGGGAGATGGAAAACCGGTGGGAGCCGCCCACGGCCTCGATTCGCGGGACGGTTGCGACCGGCAGGATCTTTCATCCGATCCTGAAGAACTGTATTGAAAGAATGAACGCCGCTCTGGGAACCGACCTGCGGTGCGAGCTGGTGGAAAACCGCTACTTCGGCGGCGGGATCACCGTGGCGGGGTTGCTGACGGGGTCGGACATTTTCGCCTGCCTGAACGGCCGGGTTCACGGAGACTTCGTCGTCATTCCCTCCGAATCCATGACGGGGGAAGACGGCCTGTTTCTGGACGACTGGGTGCGGGCGGACCTGGAAGAACGACTGGGCGTGCCCGTGCGGGGCGGCGGCTTCCACCTGAACGAATTCTTCGAGGCTATCCTGCAGGGAGCGGAAACAGGAATGGAAGCAAATCCGGTCAGGGCAGGCCGTTGAATCAGGATTCGAAGACGCTGTGCTTGAGTCCTCGCTTGGCCTGGTTCAGGGCGGAATGAATGCTGAGAAACTCACCCACGTTCTCCATGGTCAACAGACCCGACAGGCGACCGTTTCGGATCACGGGCATGGTGCGGCACTTGCACTTTTGCAGACGGGCAAAAGCCAGCTCCAGCATTTCGGTGGCCTCCACCATTTGAAAATCCCGCCGCATTACCGAGGACACCGGGGTGCTCAAGCCCTGCTTGGCCAAGGCGACCAGCAGGTCGGATCGTGTCAGGACTCCTACCACCCGGTCGCTCTCAACCACCGGAAAGTCCTGCTGAGAGCCGGCCAGAATCTCGTCCACTGCCTGGCCCAGGGAGTCGTAGGGAGAAAGCGTGCGAAACTTGGTGACCATGGAATGGCTTACCGGAATCCCGCCCATGGCCGACCTCATCCCCACCAGGGATGCTTCCTGCTGGGCTCCCATCCAGACGAACAGGGCCACGAACAACAGGAAAGGATTCCAGGAATAGAGTCCGATGAATCCAAACAGAAAGGCCATGCCCTGACCGAGGCCGGAGGCGATCTGGGTGGCCCGCAGGTAGTCCATCCTCATGGCCAGCAGGGCCCGCAACACCCTGCCGCCGTCCATAGGGAAGGCCGGCAGCATGTTGAAACCGGCCAGAATGAGGTTGACCGCCATCAGAATCGGCAGAAACGAACCGAAAGTGAGTTGATCGAAGGCGATACGATCCAGAGCCCCCCACTGATCGGTTACCGTCAGCACCGCGGCCAGCGCCAACGAAATGACGATGTTGACGGCCGGGCCGGCCAACGCCACCCAAAGTTCCTGCCAGGGGTCCTCCGGCATCCGCTCCAGGCGGGCCACTCCCCCGATGGGCAGGAGCGTGATATCCCGGGTGGCGATCCCGTACCTGCGGGCGGTCAGGGCGTGACCGAACTCGTGAAGCACGATGCAGACGAACAGGGCAAGAATGAAGAGGACTCCCGACAGGGCCGCTCCGGGCCCTCCCGCCTTCCAGTGGACAATGGCGAAATAGCCGATGATCAGCAGGAAGGTCGCATGGATGTAGACCCCGATGCCCGCGTATTCTCCGATTTTCCAGGACCACTTCATGGGAATCCCGTTCCCCGGTAAAGACCATCGCCGGCGATTCCAGGCCAAACCGCCCGGCGATCCTGACCCGTTCCGGCGAAAACCATTTTAGACGTGTCGGGGCCGGTTCGCCACTCGGCCTGCGGCTGCAGCGTGGGACAGCCCTGTATTGGCATTTTTCGGATGATGGATTCAACCAAGCGGCACGAAATGCGGGAAGCCCCTTCCACTCACAGGATTTCAGGAGCCTTGCTGATGGCACTGGCCACCCTGCTGGTGACCGGCATGGTGATCTGTGTTCGAATGGTCCCCGGCCGGCTGCACCCCTTTCAACTGGCTTTCTTCCGCAACTTTTTCGGACTGGCGGCGCTGGTCGCCTGGCAGGCCGGCAGCGGCCCAGCGATCCTGAAGACCCGCCGGCTCCGGCTTCACCTCGGCCGAGGACTCTTCAATCTGCTGGCCATGCTGGCCTTCTACTCGGCCGTATTCATCACCCCGATGGCCTCCATCGCGGCCCTCAACTTCACTTCGCCCCTTTTCGCCTCCCTGCTGGCCATCCTAGTGCTGAAGGAGCCCTTCCGGCTGCGCCGGCTGGTGGTGATCGCCATCGGAATGGCGGGCGCCGCCATCATTCTGCGACCCGGGATTCAGGCCATCGGTTGGGGACCGCCGCTCATCCTGTTTTCAGCCATGATGTGGGCGGTCTCGCTGATTTTCATCAAGGCGCTGTCCCGCACCGATTCCAGCCTGACCATCGCCACCTACATGGTGATTGTCACCACTCCTTTTTCTCTGCTGGCGGCCGTCCCGGTGTGGCAATGGCCCGGCGGCGAGCAACTCTTCTGGATGCTGCTGGTGGGTCTGCTGGGATCCGCGGGACAGATCTGCCTGGCCCAGGCCTTCAAGATGGCCGAGGCCTCGTCGGTGCTTCCCTTCGACTTTCTGCAGTTGATCTGGGCCGCATTGCTGGGTTTCCTGGTCTTCGGAGAAGTGCCCGACCGCTGGGTATGGCTTGGAGGGACCCTGATCTTTATCAGCTCCACCTACCTGGCCCTCAAGGAATCGGGAAGCTCGGAGGTCTCCGTCCCTTGAGACCCGAGACGTGCTCGAATGCCGTTGGCGGGTGACGGGGCTTGTGTCAGAATTGGGATCCCTCAGCGGGTGGAACAAATTGCGAAACGAGGTCGAGCGCCAATGAAACTCAAGAACAAAGTCGCCATTGTCACCGGTTCATCCCGCGGTATCGGCCGCGCCACAGCCATCGAGCTGGCCAGGAACGGCGCCGACGTCGCCGTGAATGCCTACAGCCATCCGGAGGAGGGGCAGGAAGTGGTTCGGGAAATCCAGGCGCTGGGACGCCGCTCCTTCCTGTTTCAGGGAAGCGTGGCCGATCGGGCCCAGGACGAAGCCATGGTCCGGGAGACGGTGGAGAGGCTGGGACGGCTGGACATCATGGTCGCCAACGCGGCCTACAGCATCCGCAAGCCCTTCCTCGAAATGGAGGTCGAGGAGGTGGAGAAGACCTGGGGCGTGACGCTGTGGGGCGTCTTCCACTGCTGCCAACTGGCCGCCCGCCAGATGGTGAAGCAGGGAGACGGCGGCAGCATCGCCATCGTAAGCTCGGTGCACGCCTTTCGACCCTACGCCCTTTCCACCGCCTACAACGGCGCCAAAGCCGCCATCAACCACATGGCGGCGACCTGGGCGGCCGAGCTGGCCCAATACAGGATCCGGGTGAACGTTCTGGAGCCGGGCTGGATCGATACTCCCGGAGAACGCGCCTACGCCTCGGACCAGCTAATCAGGGAACGGGGCAGCAAGTTGCTGATGGGTCGCCTGGGCACCTCCGAGGAGATGGCCAAGGCCGTCCTGTTCATGGTTTCGGAAGCGGATTCCTCCTACATGACCGGAAGCTGCCTCCGGGTGGACGGAGGCTTCGTGCTGCCCAAGCCGTGATTAGTGGTCAGTGGCCAGTGATTGGCAGTTCCCCCGCCCTGCCTGGCGGATCTTACAGGGAGAAACAGGGGCCTCTTACGAACCCGGGAGACTGCCCCCCCACCGGTTCGACTGCGGTCGGAGCTTTCGGGGCGCCGCGTTGGCCCCCCTCCGGCTCGGCTGCAGGCTGCGGCCCGGTCGAAGGGACGCCGCGTTTGCCTCGCCGACTCCCCCTCAAGGGGGGAGTGATAGTGTTCTACTGGAAGCCTTGTGCTGGAAAGAATCACTCCCCCCTTGAGGGGGAGTCGCAGAAGCCGAGCCGAATGGCGAAGGCTGATGCGGTGAGGGGCTAGCCGCGCCGCCGTCCCATGCGACGGGGCGGCTCATAAGGGACGAAACAGGGGTGTTTCAAACAACCGACCCTTCCGATTACTCGGAAACGACTCCTGGCACCACCGACAATCTCCCCGAGCAGCAGGAACTGGGAGAGCTGACGCCGGCCATGGAGCGCCGTAACGGCATCCTCTTCTTCTGTTCCTACGTGCTGATCTACCTGGCCGCCCCGGTGACCTATATCGGCATCGTCCAGGCGGCCCTGTGCGACAAGCTGGGCGCCAGCTACGCGGTTGCCAGCCTGCCCGCATCCCTCCATCTGCTGGGCGGACTGGGGCCGCTGGTCTGTTCCTGGCTCATCCCCTACCGCCTGGAACGGGCCACAGTGGTCTGGTCCTACGGCATCAGCACCGCCGTGTTGGCCGCGGTGGGGACCACGCTGCTGCTGCCCCTCTCCAACGCGGTCCGCATCGCGGCTCTACTGGCCCAGGGCCTCATCCAGGGGGTTTCCAACTCGGTGGCCCACGCCTTCGGCTTCCAGTGCCTGCGCCGCGGGACCACCACTCCCGGAAGAGCCAGAATCTTCGGCATCGCCTTCGGGTTCACTCCCCTGGCCGCGGTGGTCGGTTCCCTGGGCGCCCAGTTCGTTCTGAACCGGGGACTTCCCTTCCTGGAATATCCCCTGGACTTCGCCTTTCTTTACGGAATCGGCGTGCCCTGCATGGCCACGGTCTCCTTTCTCAGCAGCCGCTACCAACTGGTTCCGGTCAAGGAAAAGGAACAGCGCCCGCCCTTGCTGCCCTATCTCCGCCGCAGCGTCGGGGCCTTCTTCTCCTCCCGCCCCCTGGCCCTGACCTGGATCGCCTACGTGCTCTGGTACTTCTCGCTTTCCTCCATGCCCAACCTATCGCTCTACACCAAGGTAGCCATGGGGAGGGAACCGAGGGAGTTTTCGGGACTGGTGATGGCCCTTCGCTTCGGATTCAAGTCGGTGGCCGGGTTCCTGCTGGGATTCCTGGCGCTTCGCAGGGGAATCCGCTCTCCGGTGACCACCACGGTTTTGCTGGTGGGAGCCGGGATCGCCTGGGCCTGGCTGGTGCCGGGCTACGGCTACCTGCTTTCCTTCGGGTTGCTGGGAGCGGGAGAGCTGGGGGGAGCCTATCTTCCCAATTACGTTGTCAGTATGTCGCCGGCGGCGGAGGGAGCCCGCAACATGTCGGTCATGGCCCTGGCTCCGCTGGCATCCAGCGTGGCTCCCGCCACCCACGGAGCCCTCACCGACGGGTTCGGATTCCCCGCCAGCTTCGGCTTTGCCATCGCCACCATCCTGGCGGCGCTCTGGCTGGTTTTCCGGCTGCCCATCATCAGACCCGCCAAGCCGAAAGGCTGATACGACCGGGCGACGATCCGCCAAGGATCAAACAGAGGAATCCACGAAGGAACACGAAGAACGACGAAGGGCCACTAAGGCGTTTAGGTTAACCGCGACGGGCACGACCTGATACCAAGGTTGCAAACTGAGCTCTAAAGTCCAACTGTCCGCTCAGTACTGGATGGGCGAGTCTTCGAAATTCCGATGGTGACGGTAGTCGATGTGGCAGTCCACATCCACCACGTTGACAGGTCCACTGATCTTGGGATCCCGCTTGACCAGGGTCACACCGACCTGGTTGGTTCCCTTCCTGGGGTAGTGTTCGGGAGGCAGATGGTATTCCAGGATGTAGCCGTAAGGCCCGATGGCCATGTTCTTCAGAACCCTGAAGTGCAGATCGACGTCGTTTCTGATGGCATCCGGCAGGGTCCGGCCATTGAGGCTGACGGCCATCTGATCCAGGGAGGGCTCGATGGAGGTGACCCGGACCCGCAGCCGCACCGATTTGACCCTTCCCAACGCCTGCCAGCGGGACAGGTCGTCGGCCACGGCCAGGGGCAGGTTTACGGGCTTCCCCTCGGGCAATCTCTGGGGAAGGATCGGATCCTGAATCGGGAACAGCGGCTCGGGGTCCCCCGTGCTACGGGCCAGAGAACGGACCCGATAGTTCTTGTCGGCGGTGGCCAGTAGCTCCGGGTGCCCCAGCAAGCGGAGCGTTTCGTACTCCGCCGCCGTCCAGGGCCAACCGTTCGGCACCCATCCCCCGGTGCTCAGCCCGAACCCGTCGGCTCCCTTGTCGTAAGCCAGGGATGCCGCGCCCCAGAGCATGGGTGCCGTCGCCGTGCTCTCCAGTTGACGGCCCAGGTAGCTGGCGATCCCCGCCAGCACCCGGCAACCGGTTCCCCGGGTCAGCTTCACGGCCGCGGACAGGTCCAGATCCTGATCGAACAGGAGCACGTTGTTCCTGGGAGTCTCCTTCTTGTAGGGACTCATGCAGACCAGTCCGTCCACCAGTTTTTCCGACACCCAGGTCTCCACTTCAAACCCGGGAATCCTCCACATGGAAGGGGGACCCGCGGGGATCCGAATATAGACCCGCTTGCGCCGGCCCTGAGACTGCTCGGCCTTTTGGGCCGCCTGCCTGATGTCCCGGATCCACTGCGTCAGGACAGGAGCCAGTTGAGCCACTTCGCCGAAACGGCAGAAGGGGCCGAATTCGTTGTCCAGTGAGAGATCCAGCTCGATCCCGTCGGACTCGTAACGGGTCAGCAACTCCTCGAAAATCCGGAACCGCTCTTGGCGCACCTCGGCGTGGAGAAAGTTGAGCCGCCCGGTGCCGAACATGCGTCCCAGGAACTTCGCCCGGGGATGATCGTCCTCGCCCACGTAGAACTGGGGGTTGTCGAACACGAATTCGGATTTTCTGCCGTATCCCCGCTCCGACTCCTCGCCTCCCCCGATGATGCAGACCGGACAGGTGGGAATAAACCAGATCCCCTTCTGGTGGCAGCGCTCGGCCAGGATCCGCATGGGGTCGTTGCCGTCGGCCACCAGTTGCTGGAGATTGCGGGAGGCGCGGTAGAAGATCGGGTGGACCCAGACGTCCACGTTGTCGCCCCACATGCCGGCCACCTGGCTGCCGTACTGGACGGCGCCGCCTTCCAGTCCCGCCGAATAGAGCAGGGTATCGACGCCACTGTCGACCAGTTGATCCACGGCATAGGTCAGATCGGCCGCCTCCAGCGGCGGGGCGAACTGATAGAGCCCGGAGTAGTGGCGCCCGTCGTCATAGAAGAAGACCCTGGGTTCGCCGTCCTTCCCCTCCGCTGAGGCTCCCTGGTCGTGCTTCGCGGCCGAGGACGCGGCCGGCGGGGCCAGGGCGGCGCCGGGAGCCGCCATGCCCAGAGCTTGCAAGAAATGTCTGCGCTTCATGGTTGGTCGCGGCCCGACAGATTCCGTGGAACCGTCAAGGCCACTCCTCCTTTCTCAAGTCAATATTCGATGGGCCGCGGCTCGAAATGCCGGTGCAGCCGGTATTCGATGGAGCAGTCCACGTCCTGAACTTCAAACAGGAGATCCACATCCGGGTCTTTCTCAAGCAGGGTCACCTTCACCACGTTTTCCCCGGGCTCCGGAAAATACTCGGGGGACAGCCGGTACTCGTAGATCTGACTGCCCTGGTAGGCCACACCTTCCTTGATGAAGCGGTAGTTCAAGTCGGTGATTTGCAGCATGGAGTCGGGCAGCGGCTTGCCGTTGAGCTCGATCCTCAACCGGTTGAGGGAGGGCTCCAGGTTGTTGATGCGGACCCTCAGCCTTGCAGACCTCAGGCGGTCCAGGGCGTGCCAGCGGCGGAGATCGTCGGCAACCCGCAGCGGCACTTCCTGGGGCTGCCCCACTTCGAGCGGCTTGGGGAGCACGGGATCGAACCCCGGCAGGCCCGATCCGAAATTCCCGGGATTGCTGGGCTGGTCGCGCACGTGGTAGATCTTGTCGGCGGTTTCCAGCAACTCCGGGGACCCCAGCGGACGCAGCGCGTCCTCCATGTGTTTCAGAAAGGCCAGTTGCTGGCTTCGGACCATGTCGTTGATTCCGAATCCGGCCGCTCCCTGGTGGTAGGCGTTGGCGGCGGCCGCCCACAGCAGCCGGGCGGTCGGCTTGTCGTCCCGCCGCTTCTTCAAGGTGGTCCCGCACTCGACCAGCAGCCGGCAGGAAGTTCCCCGGGCCAGCGAAACCACCTCGGAAATATCGATGTCCTGGTCGAAGACTTCCGGGTCGGTCGAGGCGCAGATCAGTCCGTCCAGCAGCCCCTCCGAAATCCATTCCGGCACCTCCAGGCCCGCGGCTTTCCAGGCCCGGGGGTTGGCCGGGATTCGCATGTAGACCCGCTTGCGCCGGCCCTGTTCCCGCTCGGCCTTCCCGGCAATGGCCTTCAGGTCCTGCAGCCACCGGGTGAGCAGGGGCGCGCACCGGCTCACCTGGTCGAAGCGGCAGATGGGAAGCACCTCGGAGTGCACCTCGACGCCGTCGGTGGTGTAACGGGAGAGCAGTTCCTCGAAGATGCGGAGACGCTCTTCCCGCACTTCCGGATGGATAAAGTTGAGCCGGACCGGGGAGATATGCCGGGCTCGGGGGTCGTCATCCTCACCCACCCGCAGGTGGTCGCTGTCGAGCACGAAGTCGGAGAGGCGGCCCGTGCCTCGGGCCTGCTCGGCAGCCCCGGCCCCGAGGTTGAGGTGCGCGCTGGCGAAGAACAACATCCCCTTTTCATGGCAGCGGTCGCAGAACAGCTGGGGTCGATCCCAACCCTCACGCACCAACTGGCGCACATGCAGTCCGTCCCGATAGTTCACCGCATGGTTCCATTTGCGCACGTTGCTGCCGTGCATCTGTCCGACCCTGGTTTCGTAAATGCACATCCCACCGCGGGGGGCCAGTTGGAAAATGAGGGTGTTCACCGAGGTTCCGGCAACCAGGTCCACCGTCTTGGTCACATCCGCCTTGGTCAGGGGCGGCGCGATCCCCGACATGTGGTGAAAGTCCTCCCGCAGGAACACGCGAGGCTCGTCCGGCGCCGCACCGTCAACCTGGCGCGCGGCAGCCAGGCCTCCAGCGGCCGAAACCATGGATGCGGGTGCGGCGGCGCCCACCCTCTGCAGAAACCGCCTGCGATTCAACATGATGTTTCACCTTTCCCGAGAAATGCGGCCTAGCCGGTCTCGGCGTCGACGTCGCCGACATAGGTATTGGACAGCTTGGCGTAGTCCTCCCGGACCGGACTGAAAATGTCCAAGGCCCGCACAGGTCCCCCCACGGCCACGGCCTTGTGGTAGACGTTGGGGGGAACCAGGAACATCGACCCCGCCTCGCAGACCCGGGTCTGGTTTCCGATCGTCATCTTCAACTTGCCCTCCAGCACGATCCCCCCCTGCTCGTGGGGATGGTTGTGCAGAGGTACCGTGGCGCCTTCCTCGATCTCCAGGTAGGAGAGCATGAGATTTTTGCCGTAGGGGGTTCGGAGGCGGACTCCGGGCTGAAGCTCGAGGGCCGGAAGCTCCTTGATGTCGATAAAGGGCATGTCGTCTTCTCCTTCTTGTCAGGTTGTTAGATTGCGGCCAAGGCGACCGGTCGTCCTCAACACGGGATGCTCCACGACCGGCGCTGACCTCCAATCAATGACTGCTCAGCCGCCCAGGGCCTGATGCACCTCGTCCAGCCACACCACCATCTCGGCGGTGGCGTCGTTGCTGCTCATCTCGCCGAATTTCCAGCAGCCGTCCTCGGCCTGAGAGGCCAGCAGATTGTCGCCCACCCGGGTTGCCATCTCCGCGTATTTCCTCTCGCCGGTCAGGGTGTAGAGGTTGGAGGCGGCCCAGGCCACCTTTCCGGCACGCAGACTCTTGTAGTTGAAATCGCTGGCAATCTCGGCCAGCCTCAGGAAGTCCTTCGCCAGGCGGAGCCACTCCCCCTGCCCGGTCGCCTTGTAGAGGTTCGCCAGAAAGCCGGCGGCGATACCGGGATGAAAGAAGTACTCGTCCCGCTCGGCAGAGGCGTTCAGAACGAAACGGATCTCTTCCTCCGGATCGAAGTTGGATTGGAGACCGCCCGCGCGGCTGTAGACCGAATAGAGCTGCTCCGGGTAGTTGGGCTGCAGCCCCATCAATCGCTTCATCCAGCGGCCGACCCCGAGGCTCTCCCGCATCCGGCCGGTGTAGAGGGCGGCCTGGCCGCCTCCACTCACCACCCAGAGGTCCTGCAGGACCCGAGCGGTCCTCTGGATGGGGCTGGAATAGAATCCGCCGCTCTCCTCATCGTAGAAGCGCAGCACGAAGTCCATGCCCCTTTGAGACAGGTCGAAGTGCCCCTGGCGGTGGGCCGCGATGATGACCCAGATGTTGTAGTAAATGTAGTAGTACCCGTTGGTTTCCGGCAAGCGGGGCCCGAAGTCTCCGTCCCGGCCCTGCCCGTGCCGGCGAATCCAGTCCAGCAGGCGGTTGGCCTCGGCGCTGGCCCCGCTGACCATCAAGGCCAAGGGGACCTTGTAGTAGTCCGCCAGCCCGCGTTCAGGCGAACCGAAGCCCCCGTCCGGCCTCAACTGTCGCATCAGAAAGCGGCAGCCTCTGTCACGGCCCTTTCGGAAACGGTCCTTGGAATTCTCTTGTGACTCCATGCAGCATCACCCTAGGTGGAGCGACCTCCATCAGATCAGGTCCTGCCAGCAGGTGGGGTCCACCAGCGTCCGGTCGGACAAAGCCATCCCCGCCATGGCCGGCATCACCGCCTCCGGCAGCGAGCCTCGGGAAAGGCAGGAAACATTGGACTCCAGCTCGGCCTCATTCTTCAGTCCCATCAGGACCGACGAGATCTCCGGAAGGGAAAGGCAAAATCGCAAGGCGGCCTCGGCCAGACCGTCCACCTCGGGACCCAGGACATGCAGGATCTTCGAGGCCTGCTCCCGAAGCGGAGCCAGCCGTTCGGGCAGGAAATCGATCTGAGGCGTGAGTACCCCCCTCAAGAATACGGACCGCACAAAAATGCCCACTCCCTTGCGGGCAGCTTCCGGAAAGACTCGCCGCCTCATTTCCTGATTGAGCAGACTGAAGGGAACCTGCAACACCTGGAACAGCGGGTCTTTCAGGACCGCCAGGGCGTCCTCCTCCCCATAGCAGGTGGCTCCCGCCAGCCTGATTTTCCCCTGGGACCGGGCTTCCTCCAGCGAATCCCGGATGGCGGACTCTCTCAACATCTTCTCGGTCGCGTTGTGGATATAGAGCAGGTCGATGGAATCCGCCTGAAGAGCCCGCAGACTGGATTCAATCGAACCGAACACATGGCCCCGCTGCGCAGCAGCGTCCATGTCGACGACCGGACCATCGAAGATCACCTTGCTGGAAATCCGAGGTCTGGGAGACAGGTCCTTCAGAGCTCGTCCGATCACCTCCTCGCTGTCGCCATAGGCCCGAGCCGTATCCAGCCAATTGATCCCCCGATCCACACACCGGCGAATCAAACGGATCGAGTCCCGAACAGCAGGCCGGGAATACTGCGGCGAGCCCTTGAACCCGTAGTCCAGGCCGATCTCAGCCGTCCCCAGAGACACCTCGGAGGCCGTCAACCCGGTTTTTCCCAGCTTGCGAAGTCTCATGGCCGGCCGCGATCTCAAGTCCCGGCAGCGTTCCGGGACTGCTTCTAGGAAGGGGGTAAGTGTCCTGTCTCAGAAATAGGATTACCATCTCCGATGGAGGTTCCACCGGGAAACGGTCGTTAGGAGAAGCTCGCTGGGTTTCAGCCAACAGGCACCGTTGTGCTCTCCCCATTGGGAACCTCCATCGGCCCTCCGGGTTCGGGCGGAACGGCACCGTCTTCGTCGTCGCTCCTCCTCACAATGAAAGAGCATTGCATCGTCGTCGCTCCTAGAATCCGGCGCCGTTGCGCTCCGAAACATGGCAACCCTATTTCTGAGACAGAACACTAATCTGCCTGCGGCTTGCCGAAGAAGAGGACGACTCTCAGGGGTGAAGTCCCGTTGTTCTCGAAGCCGTGGGGCACCCCCGCAGGCACCAGGATGGCATCCCCGGCGGCGACGTCCACGTGGTCGTCTCCGATCCACATCCTTCCCTGGCCCCGCGTGAAGTAGTAAATCTCCTCCAGAGCTCCTTCTCCCTCGTGGGTATGGGCGCCTTCGCTGGTCCCCGGATCGAGTTCCCAGACGTGGAAGCGGGTCCCCACGCGGCTCTCGTTGTCAAAAAAGGACCGAATCCGAATGGCGCCCCGGCCTTCGTGGACCCCCTCCACCAGCCGAATCCCGGTCGAATCGTTTTCCTTGAAGTACATGGTCGAAGTGAACCTCCTTGGGCCAAAGGCGAGAAATTGTAACAGAGTGCCGTCAGGAAACTCAATTTGGAGGGAGCAATCGACTTCACGCTGGCCTCCCGATTCCAATCTCCTTAAAATGGAGCCTTTCGTTGCCGCCAGGAACAGGAGGTTTTCAGTGCCCTTGACCAGTGACACTTTGAAAGGCCTGTGGGCCGGGATGCCGGTTCCCTGGACCGCGCAGGATCAGGTGGACGAGGAGGCCTTGCGGGAGAACGTCCGGCGGATGTGCCGGGCCGGCGCCCACGGGGTATACACCCATGGAACCACCGGAGAGTTCTATGCTCAGACGCCGGAGGAGTGGCGGCAGGTGGCGCGGGTCACGGTCGAGGAGTGCCGGCCGTTCGGAACCCCCACCCAGGTCGGATGCACCGCCCTCTGGACGGCCGAGGTCGTTCGCCGCGTCCGGTTCGCTCAGGAGATCGGAACCGGCGGGGTACAGATAGCCTTCCCCTTCTGGCTGGCTGTATCCGACGCCGAGGCTGCCCGATTTCTCAAGGAGATCACCCGCCAGGCGCCCGGGATGCCGATAATTCTCTACAATACCGGGCGTTCCAAGAAGCCCTTGACCCCCGACCTGCTCAAGCGCCTGCTGGATGAGGACCTCCCCTTGATCGGGTGCAAGGGAGTCAGCAGTCAGGAAGAGGCCGCCGCCTTCCTGGATCTGGCTCCCGGGCTCAGGATCTTCGTGGGTGAAGACATACTGGCCGATTGGTGGCATGCCGGCGTGCGAGGCTCCTACAGCTCCCTGATCTATGCCTGCCCCAAGCTGATGCTGCGCTACTTTCGGCTCTGCGAAGAGGGCCATCCCGAGGCGGTAGAGATCGGCAAGGGGCTGCAGCGCCTCTTCAGGGAGTTCGTGGCCCCTCTCCTGCAGGAGGGCTTCACCGATACCGCTTTCGACCGCACCTTCGCGGCGGCGACCGGATTCCTGACCGGGGAGCTGCTTTCCAGCCGTCCTCCCTACCGTGCGGCCACCCGGAATGACGTGGACCGGTTCCTGCAGATCTGCCTGAGAGTCTTCCCCCGGTTTCTGGAGGAAAGCCGGGTCGCCGCTCCGACCGGCTGAGGGGCTCCCCGGCGGCCCGAAACACCCCGCTTTCACCCCGTATGATTCGCCCAGCAGGGCGGGGGCGGGACTGACCTGAAACAAGCGCCTTGTGCCGGGTAGCGGGAAACCGGTCCCAAGCCACGTATGGGTATATGGTTTATTTACATGGATGCACAGGATGCACAGGATTTTTTCTGGAGACGGTTGGCTTGTCGTCCTGGACATCCGCAAATCCGCACTCGATCATCGCCGGAGTCAGCCTCTCGTGCAACCGCCTCCCATCCTGTTTATCCTGTGCATCCTGTGCATCCATGTTCAATTTGTAGTCCTTCTCGATGGATCTCCGCGTCGCGTGCGGCTGGGGACTAACCGGTAAATATGCAGAACATGAATGATCCGCAACTGACTGGTTCAGTGAGATCGGTTCCCGTCCGCCTGCATCCCTCAGGGTTGAGAGACGGCTCCTCCGGCCCCGGGTTCCGGAGGACCATCAGGATCTACCGACTTGCGGCCTGGCTCGCGCTGGCCGTCCTGCCCTTTTCAAACGCCCAGGGACAGGAAGCTCCTCCGGAAACCAAGACCTCCAGCTACACCATCCAGGTCAGGCTCCTGCCCGAGGAGCGCCTCCTTGAAGGAAACCAGGTGGTGGAATGGCGCAACGCCACCGGGAAGCCGGCCGGCGAGCTGTGGTTCCATCTCTACTGGAACGCCTGGCTGAACAACCGCAGCACCTGGCTGCGGGAGGATTCCCTGCGCTCCAGGCCTCGTTCCTCCCTGCGAAACCCGCGTCCGGGAGACTGGAGCTACAGCCGGGTGGAATCTGTGAAGGTGGAGACCGCCGGGCCCTTCCGGGAATCGGACCGCACCGCCGCCATGTACTTCGCCTCCCCGGACGACGGCAACAAGGACGATCGAACCGTGCTGGTGGTTCCCCTGGAGCGGCCGGTGCAGCCCGGCGAGAGCATCAGGGTCTCCATCGGCTGGAAGGCCAAGATCCCCCGCACCTTCGCTCGAACCGGATTCCGCGGCGATTTCTTCTTCATTGCCCACTGGTTTCCCAAGCTGGGAGTTTTTCAAGCCGACGGTTCCTGGAACTGTCACCAGTTCCACGCCGCCACCGAGTTCTTTTCCGACTACGGGAATTATGACGTCCGCATGACCGTCCCGACCGAATGGAAAGTCGGCGCCACCGGCGTGGAGCTCGGGGTGATCGACAACGCCGACGGCACCTCCACACACCGCTACCAGCAGGATGATGTCCACGACTTCGTCTGGACGACCAGCCCGGACTATCGAGAGGTTCGCCGCCGCTTCGACCATCCCGGCCTCAAATCGGTCGATATTCGCCTGCTCTATCAACCCGAGCACCAGGGCCAAGTGGACCGCCACTTTCGGGCCACCGAGGAGTCCTTGAAGCTCTACGGCCTCTGGTTCGGGGAGTATCCCTACGGTCACCTCACGGTGGTGGATCCGGCATGGAGGAGCGGGGCTCGGGGCATGGAGTACCCCACCCTCTACACCTGCGGAACCCGCTATTTCAACCCTTTGGGCGGCGGGGCTCCGGAAGGCGTTACCATCCACGAGGCCGGTCACCAGTTCTGGTACGGCCTGGTGGGAAACAATGAATTCGAGCACGCCTGGCTGGACGAAGGCATCAACACCTTTGCCACGGCCAGGGTCTTCGAGGTGACCTACGGCAAAAGGTCCCCTGTGTACCGCTTCTTTCGGGGCTTTTTCCCGGTCATGATCCCCGAGATCCAGGCGGGGCGTATTCAGAACAGTCGTCGCCACCGCTTCCTGACAGTACCCCGAGGCGAAATCCAGGCCCGGCCGACCTACCTCTACCATCCCTCCACCGCCGGAGCCACCAGTTACACCAAGACCGCGCTGTGGCTGCTGGCTCTGGAGCGTCGCCTGGGATGGGATGTCCTGAAACAGATCCTCGCCACCTTCTTCGAGAACTCCCGTTTCCGCCACCCTGGTCCGGGTGACTTCTTCCGGGTGGCCAATCAGGTTTCAGGCCAGGACCTCGGCCCCTTCTTCGAGCAGGTCTTTCACAAGGACAGGGTTTTCGACTACAGCGTCGAGTCGGTTTCCAGCGTGAAAGTGGAAACCAGGGGCTACGTCGACAAGGACGGGCAGTTCCTTCTGCTGGCGGAAGCACCCGACTCCCCCAACTCGGAAGAAACTTCCGTACTCTACGAAACTACCGTTCTGTTCCGGCGACTCGGGGACGGCATCCTTCCTCAAGACGTGCTGCTGCGATTCGAGGACGGCGAGGAGTTCAGAACGCAGTGGGACGGCAAGCACCCCTGGAAGCTCTACCGGCTGGTCAAGCCGTCCAGGCTCGATTACGCCGCCGTGGACCCCGGGTTGACCAACCCGCTGGACATCGACTTCACCAACAACAGCCGCCGCCTGGAGCCTCAGGCCAACCTGCCGGCCACCAAATGGGCCCTCAAGTGGCTGATCTGGCTCCAGGACTACCTCCAGACCGTGTTGGCCCTGCTGTAGGAGACCGCGCTCATGCACCCGCGCACTCAATTCCTTGCCGGCTTGAGACTGGTGTTGCATACGCCTTCGCTGCTGGCCTGGGTCTATTTCACCACTCTGGTGGTGGCGCTTCCCCTGACGCTGGCCATGAAGCACCTGCTGCAGGGGTCCTTTGAAGGCAGCCTGGTGGAAGACAACCTGCGCCAGGGCTTCGACCTGTCCTGGTACGAGGAATTCGCCGCCGGCGGTTCCGGACTGGGAAAGACCTTTGGGCCCTGGGTGGTGGGAATCCTTCCGGTGCTGAGCAACCTGGAGCGACTGTTGGACGGAGAGCTGCACCAGGTCGGCCCCGCGGTGGTCGGTGCCGGCATTGTGATGGTGCTGGCCTGGTCCCTGCTGCTGGGGGGTATCCTCAGCCGTTTCGCCCATGAGGAGGCCCCGCACTCGCGCAGCGGTTTCCTGGCGCAGGGAGGCCTGTTCTTCTGGAGGTTCCTGCGCCTGTCGGTGATCTCGGGACTGCTCTACTGGGGGATCTTCCGGGGCATCGGCCAGCCCCTGCACGGCTGGATCGAAACCGCCACCCGGGACACCACCGTGGAGCGGACGGTTCTGATCTACACCGTCCTGGCTTACGCCTTGGTGGGATTGCTGTTCCTGGCGACCCAACTGGTGCTGGACTACGCCAGGATCTCTCTGGTGGTGGAAGAGCGCCGTAGCGTCCTGCTGGCGCTGATTCGAGCCCTGGGTTTCGTCAAGGACCACCACCGCACCGTGCTGGGCCTCTACCTGCTGTTGGCCACCGCCGCCCTCCTCTGGTTCCTTGCCTATGCCTGGCTGGCCCCGGGGCCCAACCAGTCCACCTGGACATCGGTCCTGCTGGCTTTCTCGCTCGGTCAGGCCTTCCTGGTGGGCCGGTGGATTCTCAAGCTCTGGTTCCTGGCTAGCCAGACCCGCCTCTTTGTTGCCTCGCAGCCCCCGGCTCTTCCAATCGAGGAGTGGGAGGAACCCCCGATGGAGAATCCCCCACCCGTCGAAACGGGGCTGCCCTGAATCCACTCGGTGTCATCCATCGGCGTGTGACCCAGGCGTGGGATCTCGCATCGTCACACCCGCTCGGCCACCATCCACTGCATCCCCCGGCGGGGAGCCTTCCAGCGAAAGGGAACCCTGCCGGGCTCGGTGAGATAGCACTCGATCTCGCCTGAAGTCGACGGGCGCATGACGCAGAGATGGAGGCCGTCCTTCCAGGTGAAGGGCCACCGGGGTGGTCCAGCCAGTACCAGATCGCAGTTGGAGAGCACCTGTCCATCCTGGATCACCGGTTGCATGGTGCTCACGAACGAGATGTGCTCGGGGCCGCGGAGATCATCGCTCCCCAATCCGAAGAGTTGCCGGATGCCAACCTGCAGCGTCCGTCCCCGCCTGACCAGCTCCTTCAGTTCTTCCAGATCGCCGAACAGCGACTGTCCCCCGGCGTTGTGCTCGTAGACCAGCCTCCAGCGGTCGCAATAAAACCACCGGTAGACTCCATACGGATAGTCGGCGCTCTCGTCGAGAGTGCGGTTGTCCAGCATCCACTTGAGGAGGGAGAAACGCCCCGAGAGATCGTACTTGAACAGGCAGAAGTAGGGTTGCCCGGCGACCTCGCCGCGATGCGTCAGGGAGTGGTGATGGGTCATGAGGCCGGCGAAGGCGTCGCCGCTGCCGGCATAGGTTTGTTGAAAGTAGAGGGTTTCTTCGTAGTGCTCGGTGGTGAGGTAAAGCCGAAGATCGGCGCCCCGCCGGACCGCGGCTGCCAGTTCTCCCGGGGAGCCTGAAACGACCTTGCGATCGGCATTCTGCTCCAGACCCAGCACCCAATCACCAGCCATGGCCGATGCCTCCGAGGGTTAGAATCGCCGGTTCTTCCGCCAGGCCGCCGCCCGGTCCCGCCATTCACCACTCCCGGTGGTAGCCGGCCGTCCATCCGCCGTCGACCACCAGCACGGTTCCGTTAACGTAGCTGGCTTCCGGGGCCACCAGGAAGAGGACGGCATGGGCGATCTCCTCGACTCGGGCCGGCCGCCCCAGGGGAATGTGAGAGACGAGACTGGCGGCGTTTTCCGAGTAGGCGCCGTCGGGACCGTAGAAGAGGGCCCTGGTTCCTTGAGTCAGTGTGGATCCGGGCGCCACCGCATTCACCAGGATGCCCTGCGGTCCCAGTTCCAGGGCCATGGAGCGGGTCAGGTTGATCACTCCGGCCTTGGCGGCCACGAAGGCGCTTTGCAGCCGCAGCGGAACCAGGCCCGCTATCGAGCTGATATTGACTATCCTTCCCCCGGAGTGCCTGAGAATCGCCGGGATGGCGGCCTGACTGGCCACGAAGACACCGTTCAGATCGATATTCAGGATCCGTTCCCAGTCCCGGCTGGAAAAACGGTGGATGGGAACCCGGTCGCTCAGGGTGTTGATGCCGGCGTTGTTGACCAGGATCTGCAAACCGCCCAGCCGGTCTTCGATTTCTGCGACTGCCCGGTCCATCTGCTTACGATCGGAAACGTCCCCTTCCAGGGCCAGGCAGGTCCCGCCCGATCGGGTCAGTTCACGGGCGGTGCGCTCATTGGTTTCCCGGTCAACGTCCACGCTGGCCACCCTGGCGCCGTTGTTCACCAAGGATTCCGCAATGGCCCGGCCGATGCCCTGGGCTCCGCCGGTGACCAGGGCGACGTGGCCGTTCAGATCGACTTTCATTGACTGCCGCCTCGCGTCCGGGCTTTACCGGCGCTATGCCTTTCGTCTCGCCTTGGCGTGATCCCGAACCACGCCGCAAACCAGGTCGGCTCTCTCTACCAACAGGCCGAAGTCCACTCCAAACTGCAGCCAGTGAACCCCTTTCTCCATCCACCGGATGGCCTGCTCCGGATCCGAGCCGATGGCAATCCCAACGTAGACCGAGCTGCGACGAACCCTTTCGATGATGGACTCGATCACTGCCACCACCTCCGGATGGCCGGGATCGGCCATATGCCCCAGGGACCCCGAAAGGTCATTGGGGCCGATCACCACGCTGGTCAGACCGGGGACGGCCACGATTTCATCCAGATTCTCGACCGCCTCGGCCGTCTCGATCTGAACCACCGTCAACACCGATTGATTGGCTCTCCGGCAATAGTCGGGTCCGCCGGTCCGGGTGTAGTTGGTGGGGCGGCGGGGACCGTAGCCTCGAATCCCTTCGGGCGGGTAACGGCAGGCCGCCACCGCATTGCGTACGTCCTCGGCGGTTCGAATCATGGGAAAGATGATCCCGTCGGCCCCCAGGTCCAGAACCGGCTTGACCAGCACCGGATCGTTCCAGGGGACCCGCACCAGCGCGGTGGCTCCGGTGACCCGGGTAGCCACGATATGGCCTTCGACTCTCTCCAACGTCATGCCGTTGTGCTCGGTGTCGATCCAGGCAAAATCGTAAACCTGACAGAGGGCTTCGGTGATGGCCCCGTCGTTGAAGCTGATCCCCGCTCCCAGGCAGAACTGACCCTCCTGCAGCTTCCGCTTCAGCTTGTTGGCATTTTCCATGGTTTGGCACTCTCCTCTTGATTCACTATGGTTGCAGATCCGCGTCCGGAGGTTCCGCCACTCCTACCCCTCGGGCGGCCTCCCCGATAGCTTTCCAGGTCCTGTCGTCCAGCGGAATCCCGTCCGCCAGACGATGTCTCATCAAGCGAAAGTCCAGCTCCCCGGGCAGGGCCACTTCCCTGAAGCCCTCCGCGGGAGGGGATGACTTGATGAAGCTCTTCATATCTTCCATCAGTTCGCCGAAGCGCTCCCGGCTCTGGAAGGCCTCGACATCCACCACGATGAAGCAGATGCCGTTGCCGTCCCGGTCCGCCAGCGAGGTGGATTCCGCCAGAACGCCTCCCAGCACGTCCACCAGCAGGGACAAGGCATAGCCCCGGTAGCCCCGGTCCCCTCCAAAGGGCAGGATGGCGCCTCGAGGAGGGCCGTAGAAGTCCTTGGGGTCCCGGCTGGGGTTTCCCTCGGCATCCACGATCCAACCTGCCGGGACCTGATCACCGCGATTGCGGTAGAGACGGATCTTGCCCTCGGCCGTCTCGGCGGTCGAGAAGTCCGAAAGAATGGGCTCGCTGCCCGGGCAGGGCACGGCAAATGAGATGGGATTGGTGGCCAGTCTCCCTTCCCGGCCGCCCCAGGGAAGCACCCAGCGACCGGCGTGCAGCGAATTGGCCAGGGCTATGGCCACGAATCCCTGCTCGGCGGCCATCTGGGTGTAGGTCCCGATTCGGCCGGCGTGGCAGCAGCGGATGGTGGCCACGGTCGAAACATGCTGGCCTCGGGCCTTTTCGATCGCGATCTCCATGGCCCGCAAGCCCCCCACCTGGCCGAAATTCCAGCCGCAGTCCACCGTGGCCGTGGTGGCCGTCTCCTTGACGATGGAGGTGGGAGCCCCGGGTTGAATCATCCCGTCCCGCACGTAACCCAGATACTCCGGAATGCGGATGACCCCGTGGGAGTCGAAACCCATCAGATTGGCGGTCACCAGGTGGTCGGAGACGGTGGCGGCTTCTTCAGCCGGGGCGTTGCACGCCTGGAAGATTCGGGTGGAGTAGGCTCGGAGGGCGGTGGCGCCCAGAGTCGGCATGGATCCCCCGTTGCGGGTGGACGGCGAGACTGACCTTTGCAGCGATGCGCGCCAGCTTCCGGAAAGGCGCTGTGAACCTAGCACGCTTGCCGGGGCGAGTCAACCGCGGCGGCCACGGGGTGTCATCCAACCCCAATTTGGGGTTGAGGGAGCCCAGCGAGAGCGCTAGACTTAAGGATCAACGTCAGGGGCTTGTTCACCTTACCGGCGCCAGGATGCGACTATGGGCGCGCGCGTGCCGGTAGGGCAGACGGAAGAAAACGCATAGCCCGGACGGACGGAATGCTTCCAGAGAGGTCAGTCCATGAGAAGGAAGGCTAGCTTGAGGCTGGGATGGTTTTGCGGGATGGTGTCGGGCCTGGTCCTGGGGGCGGGAGCGTCCGCCTGGGCGCAAGGTCCCGCGCAGCCGGCGGTGGAGTTCGACCGCGACATTCGCCCTCTCCTGACCGACCGCTGCTACGCCTGCCACGGGCCCGACGAGGCGGCCCGACTCACCGAGCTGCGCTTCGACACCAAGGAGGGAGCCTTCGCCGACCTGGGTGGATACCGGGCCATCGCCCCCGGCGATCCGGAGCGGAGCGAGATGTTCAAGCGAATCACCGCCGGGGAGGAGGCCCTCCGCATGCCCCCGGTCTACTCGGGGCTCGAGCTGAACGAGAAGGAGATCGAGCTCATCCGCCTGTGGATCGAGCAGGGGGCCCAATGGCAACGTCACTGGTCCTTTATTCCCCCCGAGCGTCCTCCGCTGCCGGAGGTTGCCGATGAAGGCTGGACCCGCAACCCGATCGATTTCTTCGTGCTGGACCGACTGCGCAAGGAGCAGTTGGACCCCTCTGCCCCGGCCGACAAGACGGTTCTCATTCGCCGGGTCACGCTCGACCTTACCGGGCTGCCCCCCACACCGGAAGAGGTGGATGCCTTTCTGGCCGACGATTCTCCCCAAGCCTACGAGAAGGTGGTGGAGCGCCTGCTGCGGTCCCCGCGCTACGGCGAGCACATGGCCCTGGGCTGGCTGGACGCGGCGCGCTATGCCGACAGCAACGGCTACCAGACCGACGGGGAACGGACCATGTGGCGCTGGCGGGATTGGGTGATCGAGGCCTTTAACGCCAACATGCCCTTCGATCGATTCACGGTGGAGCAACTGGCCGGGGACATGCTCCCCCAACCCACCCTGGAACAGCAGATCGCCACCGGTTTCAACCGCAACCATCGCGGCAACGGAGAGGGCGGCATCATCGCCGACGAGTTTGCCGTCGAGTACGTGGTGGACCGGGTGGAGACCACCGCCACCGTCTGGCTGGGCCTGACGTTGGGCTGCGCCCGCTGCCACGACCACAAGTACGACCCCTTCAGCCAGAAGGAGTTTTATCGAACCTTCGCCTTCTTCAACAACATCCCCGAGCGCGGCAAGGTCTACAAGTACGGCAATTCCCCTCCGATGATCAAGGCGCCCACCCGCCCGCAACAGAAGCAGCTTGCCGACCTGCAAGGGAAACTGGAGCAGGCCGAGCGGGACTTCAAGGCTCTGGAACCGGAGCTGGACCGGGCCCAACAGCAGTGGGAGGCCTCCTTCAGGAAGCGCCGGCCGCTCCACTGGTCCATTGCGGAAGGACTGTTGGGGCACTTCCCGCTGGACGGAAAGGCTCGCGGTTGGCGGCGCCCCCTCCCGGCATCCGCCAAAGGGAAAAAGGCCAAGTCCGGATTCAAGGACGGCCGGCCGGAATTCACCCAGGGGAAGATCGGTCAGGCCGGAAGTTTCGACGGCCGCCGCTTCATCGATGCCGGAGACCTCGGCAACTTCGGCTTCTACGATCGTTTCTCACTGGGGGCCTGGATCTATCCCGAGGGCGAGCAGGGCGGCGCCATCGTCTCGCGGACGCTGGAGCTGGAGAAGGAAAAGGGCTACCGGGTGGCTCTGCTGGAAGGCAAGATCCACGTCAACCTGGTGGTGCGCTGGCTGGACGACTCCATTCGAGTCGAGACGGAGAGGACTCTGGCCCCCAACCGGTGGCACCACGTCATGGTGACCTACGACGGGTCTCGCACCTCGAAGGCGATCAGGATCTACGTCGACGGCAAGCCGGAGAAATTCAAGGTGCTGGTGGATGACCTGAATCTCTCCTTCGAGAACCAGGAACCTTTTCGCATCGGGTCCGGGGGAGGAGCCGAAAGTCGTTTCCAGGGGATGATCGACGAGGTGAGAGTCTACGATCGGGCCCTCCCGCCGCACGAGGTGATGGTGGTTGCCACACCCACGGCAATCAACGACATCGCAAAAAAGCCGTCGGAGCGGAGAAGCCGGGCCGAGACCGACAAGCTCCGCGCCTACTTCCTGCAAAAACACGCGCCCAAGCAGGTGCGCCGGGCTCACCGGCGGATTCTGGACCTCGAGGGGCGGATAACCGCTCTATTGGAGACGGTTCCCACCACCATGGTGATGCAGGAGCGGGAAGAGCCGCGGGAAACCTTCATGCTGCTGCGAGGCGCCTACGACCAGCCCGGCGAGAGGGTGAGTCCCGGCGTTCCGGAAGTCCTCAGCGGCGGAGCCAACGGAAAGATCCGCAATCGCCTGGACCTTGCGCGCTGGTTGGTGCATCCCGGCAACCCCCTGACCCCCCGCGTGGTGGTCAATCGCTACTGGCAGAGGCTCTTCGGCCAGGGACTGGTTCGAACCGTCGAGGACTTCGGGTCCCAGGGCGAGCGGCCCACTCACCCCGCCCTGCTGGACTGGCTGGCCACCGAGTTCGTGAGTTCCGGTTGGGACCTCAAGGCTCTGCAGAAGACCATGGTCATGAGCGCCACTTATCGCCAGTCCTCCCGGGCCGCCGCGGAACTGCTGGCCAGGGATCCGGAAAATCTCCTGCTGGCGCGAGGTTCCCGCCAGCGGCTCTCGGCCCAGGCCATTCGGGACCAGGCCCTGTTCGTGGGGGGACTGCTGGTGGAAAAGCTGGGTGGCCCCTCGGTCAAGCCCTATCAGCCGGCGGGGCTCTGGGAGGAACTGGCCGGGGACATTGCCTACAACCAGAGCACCGGGGAAGATCTCTACCGTAGGAGTCTCTACACCTTCTGGAAGCGCACCATCGCACCGCCCTCCATGCTGAATTTCGACGCCGCCGCCCGCGAGATGTGCACCGTGCGAGTCAGCCGGACCAACACCCCCTTGCAGGCGCTCAACCTGATGAACGACGTTACCTTTGTAGAGGCCGCGCGCGGGCTGGCTCAGCGGGTGCTGGCCGAGCCGGAGAGTCACTCCCACTCGGACCGGATTGTCCGGGCCTTTCGCCTGGCCACCGCTCGCCCGCCGACTGCCGAGGAAGGAAGGATCCTGCTGGAAAGCCTGGAAGCCCACCTCGATTCCTATCGTTCCAACCGCAAGGCGGCCAGGGAACTGTTGAACACCGGAGAAACCCCGGCCCCCAAAGGTTTGGACCCTCGCGAGGTGGCTGCCTATACGGCCGTCGCCAGCCTGATTTTGAATCTCGATGAAACCATTACCAAGGAGTGAGCCATGAATCCCTTCCTGGAAAGCCAGCTTCTGCTCACCCGTCGCCACTTTTTCGGTCTCTCCAGTTGGGGACTGGGGACAGCCGCCCTGGCATCGCTGCTGGAGGGAGACGCGGCCGCAGCCGGACCGGACCGGTCCGCTCTCCAGCCGCTCCCCGGTGAGGCAGGGCTTCCGGAGCTTCCTCACTTTGCCCCCAAGGCCAAGAGAGTGATCTACCTGTTCCAGTCGGGAGCTCCCGCTCAAATGGACCTGTTCGACCACAAGCCCGGGCTGAGGGAGCGACACGCCCAGCAACTGCCCGATTCGGTGCGCAAGGGCCAGCGGCTCACCGGAATGACCGCCACCCAGGATAGCCTGCCCATCGCCCCCTCGATCTTCAAATTCAAGCAGAACGGCCAATCGGGAGCCTGGGTCAGCGAAATCATGTCCCATACCGCCAAGGTGGCCGACGAGCTGTGCTTCATTCGGACCATGCATACCGAGGCCATCAACCACGATCCGGCCATTACCTTTTTCCAGACCGGCGCCCAGTTGGCCGGCCGCCCCAGTATCGGAGCCTGGCTCTCCTATGGACTGGGAAGTCAGAACCGGGACCTGCCCACCTTTGTGGCCATGATCTCGCAAGGAACCGGCAAGTCCGACAGCCAGCCCCTCTACGATCGCTTGTGGGGCAGCGGTTTCCTTCCCACCAAGTACCAGGGGGTCAAGTTTCGCTCGGTGGGTGACCCGGTGCTCTACCTCTCCAATCCTCCGGGACTCTCGTCCGCCGGACGCCGCCGCTTCCTGGATGACCTTTCCCGACTCAACCAGTTGAAGCTGAAGGATTTCGGCGATCCGGAAATCTCCACCCGCATCTCCCAGTACGAGATGGCCTATCGGATGCAGACCTCGGTGCCGGGCTTGATGGATCTATCGAGTGAACCGGAGAGAACCTTCGAGCTCTACGGCCCGGCGTCCCGAAAGCCGGGCACTTACGCCGCCAACTGCCTGCTGGCCAGAAGGCTGGTGGAGCGCGGCGTGCGTTTCGTTCAGCTTTTCCATCGCGGCTGGGACCAGCACTCCAAGCTCCCCGAGCAGATCAAGGGGCAGGCCATGGATACCGACCAGCCCTCGGCGGCCCTGATCCAGGATCTGAAGGAACGCGGATTGCTCGAGGACACGCTGGTGATCTGGGGCGGCGAGTTCGGTCGCACCGTCTACTGCCAGGGAAAGCTCACGGCCGACGACTACGGGCGCGATCACCACCCACGCTGCTTCACCATCTGGATGGCGGGTGGAGGCATCAAGCCGGGGACCACTTACGGCGAAACCGACGACTACAGCTACAACATCGTCCGCGATCCCGTCCACATCCACGACCTCCATGCCACCATTCTGCACTGCCTGGGAATCGACCACACCCGTTTGACCTTCAAGTTCCAGGGGCGTCATTTCCGACTGACGGACGTGCACGGCAAGGTGGTGAAACCGATTCTGGCCTGACCGGTGAAATCTCTTTCAATCCCACAAGCCCGGGCGTCCTCTATTCACCCAATCCAACGGAACAAGTATTGAAGAGCGAGCCAACAGAGTCCAAGCCGGCTTCAAATCGGCAGGCTTCCCGAAGAAGTCTTTGCAAAATGGGGGCACTGGCCCTCGGGAGCCTTGCTCTTCCCTGGGGCTGCCGAACGCCACCCCCCTCACCCGTCCGGCGCTGGAGTTCCATGGAGGAACTGATCAAGGCCCTGGACGGTCCCCACAACTACCTGCCCACTCCATTTAACGCCGACTACTCGGTGGATCTCGAAGGCCTTCGCCGCAACGTGGCCTTCCACGCCGAAAGGGATCGTCTGACGGTGGTGGTCGGAGGCGGCTATGGCGAAGGCTGGAAGCTGGGCCTGGATGAGCACCGTGAGGTGGTCGCCGCCGCCGTGGCCGGAGCCCGGCAGCAGATGCCGGTGATGGCGGGAGTGATCGGCGGCTACAAGATATCCATCGAGATGGCCGGAAATGCCGAAAAGGCCGGCGCGGATGCGCTG
Source organism: Acidobacteriota bacterium (assembly GCA_028875575.1). Lineage (NCBI taxonomy): Bacteria > Pseudomonadati > Acidobacteriota > Acidobacteriota bacterium. The sequence continues at coordinate 34,259 of JAPPDF010000003.1, read as the reverse complement.
GTGATATTCCCTCCCCGAGGACAGCACTGGCGCGCTGAAAACTACTACGAATTCTACAAGGACATCATTACTTCGGTCTCCATCGGCGCTGTCGTTCTCCCCAGTGGCCAACACGATTTCTGGCCGGAGGTGCTCATTCGATTGGCCGAGATCCCCAACATGATGGGATTCTTCCCTTCTTTGGGCCCGGATGAGGACTATTATCCCCGAACCGGAGGACAGATTCTGGAGGCCGTTGCCAAGCCCCTGCTGTTCATGGCGGAGAATGAACCGGCCGCCTCCCACTCATTTTCCCGGGGAAGCCGCGCCTACTCCACGGCGGCGGCCGCGCTGGTTCCCGAGGCCTCCAGGCGCTTCTGGAAACACGGAGTGGCCGGAGAGACCGCCAAAATGGAGAAGGTGCTGCAAACCGAGTTGGATCCCATTCTCAAGATCCGCGGCTACAAGCCGGGGTACGGCATCAGCGGCATCAAGGTGGCCATGGAAGCCTTGGGAAGGGCCGGGGGACCTGTGCGTCCGCCCGGCACTCAGGTAGATCCTGCTGACCGGGCAGGTATCGCCGAGATCCTGCGGAAGCATCCCGAGACCCGTGATTTGGTCGTCGAGGACTTCGCCTAGAGGCTCCGGCAGATGCGTACTATAGGCCGGCTTTTGCGCTCCCTTTCAGTGACGATCTTCACCAACTCTGTCAGCCATCGATCCGGGGACGCCCATTCATGATTACCAAGACAGCCGATGAGCTTCGCCGGTTGACCCGGCAGATTCTGGAAGCAGCCGGCGCCGTCCCGGACCAGGCCGAAATCGTGGCCGAGCACTTGGTCCTGGCCAACCTGCGTGGGGTGGACTCCCATGGGGTCTGGCACATCGAGGGCTATGTGCAGGCCATCCGGGACGGACACATCCGCGTCGCGGCGCAGCCGAAGATCGCCCGGGAAACCCCGGCCACCGCACTGGTCCAGGGGGATTGGGCCTTCGGACACGTGGTGGGGCGTTTCGCCATGCAGACGGCCATTGAAAAGGCCACCAACCAGGGCCTGTCAGTCGTCTCCCTGGTGCAAACCCACCATATCGGCCGACTGGGTCACTACGCGGAAATGGCCGCGGCCGAGGACATGGTTTCCATGGTCTGGGCCGGAGGCCAGGGGGCCGAGAAACCGGCTGCGGTTCCCTATGGCGGCCGCAAGGCGCTTTTCCACACCAACCCCATCGCCATGGGCTTGCCCGCGGGAAGCCAGGCCCCCGTCATCATCGATTTCGCCACTTCCACCACCGCCGGCGTCAAAGTGGTCAACGCCTTCAACCGCAATCAGCAGCTTCCCCCCGATTCGGTTGTGGACAAGGACGGGAATCCCACCACCGACCCTCGCAAGTTCATGGATGGCGGCGCCCACCTGCCTTTCGGCGGCCACAAGGGCTATGCCCTGATGCTGTTCACCGAGATGCTGGGCAGAACCTTCAGCGGGGCCGACGACGGAGCCGAACTCGACTATTCCGATCCCCTCTTTCGACGCCACGGCACCACCCTGATCGTCTTCCGGGCCGACCTGTTCCAGCCGCTGTCCCAATACAGCCGGCGCGCCGACGAGCTGGCCCGCCGGGCCCTGGCCATTCCACCCGCCCCCGGCTTCAAGGAAGTCCTGCTGCCCGGGGTGCCCGAGGACCGAACCCAGCAGACCCGCCAACGCGACGGTATTCCCATCGCCGACGACATCTGGGAGACCATCGTCCAGGCGGCATCCACGGTGGGCGTCCAGGCCTGATCGTTCGTCGACACTTCCCATTCGACCTGAGCTTGAATGCCTGCCGTAGCCCAAGTGATTTGCTTGGGACCGTGGAGCTCGTGTTCAAGAATGCGGTGGGAAAACGGTTGTGATAGCCGACTTCATCATGTGAGTTGAAAAGTAGCGGTCAGTATTGATCTTGCCTTATGGGGTGGGTCTGTCTTTGGTAGACATTAGTTTCGCGTGTTCCATATGCCCTGTTCTCAGGTAGAGGAGTACTCAGATTAAAAAAAGCAAGTTGGCAGGGCCGATCTTTGAGCGGCGTCAGATCCATTTTGAATGGGCCGTGATTAATGATCTCCAGAACGATCGGTCCATCCCATCCTGGCTGAATCCACGGTGCTGTCTGATGCATGGTCAGGCCAACGCGCGCATACGTACTCCGTCCTTCGATTCGAGCAATCAAATCGAGCGGAATCTTGACGCGCTCGTAGGTCATTGCAAGGACGAACTCGTTGGGCTCAAGGGTAAACGTCTCCACCTTACCCAAGTCATCGTGCGGTTTCAGTTTTCGGGTTCGCCAGAAATCAGCAGAGGCAAGCGCTTTTAAGCCGTCCGCGACGGAAATTCTTACGCTGGCCAGATCCTTCCGTAAAACGGTAAAACTGAACCCGAGCCGGAGATCAACCGAGGCTTCGCTCCACTGCTCTTCTTCCAAGGCGGGAGAGAAAACAATGCGTCCTTCCCTAACAGCTTTTCGGATGTCGGGTTGGGAGAGTACCATGCAATGCTGCAGCTATACCGCCTCTGCCCTAATATTTTCGTTCGCCCAACTTGCGGGGAACGTCGTCAAGCCCATGGCAGTAGTAAAAAATGAGCCAGGTAGCTGGACAGTAATTCTGCCGCCTTCTATCGCCCTGACAATGCCTTTAATCGAGCCTTGGTTCTTATCGGTTGGTGAGGGAGTGACATGTTCCACTTGGACAAATCCTGAGTATTCACCGTCCTGTGCCTCAAGAATCACCAAGTATTCGCTGGGAAACGCCCCTGGGTAAATGTTGCAGGGGACGTTGACATATTGCCCTACCTTAAATGTCGTCATTGTTGCTTCTCCCCACGTTGCACACTTCGGAGGCTACACCTCAACATATAGAAATTAGCCCTATTCCGGCAAGGGGCATTTCTCGATCTCATTCCTGGTTGCGTGCCTCCTCCAGCGGCTCACCCCAAGTTAACCTCTCGGTCTGGTTCAAATCCAAAGAGTAAGGGTATCCATACCATGTAAGGAATACACGGCCGGTGTCGAACACGATCCCGAGACTGCTCTCTTCGTGGCCTACATCCCCGGATTCCCCGGAGCCCATTCCCAAGCCGAACCGCTGGATGCGCTCAACACGAACCTTCGCGAAGTAGTGGAAATGCTCCTGGAAGATGGTGAACCGATGCCTGAGGAAGAGTTTGTCGGCACGCAAGGAATTCCGCTTTACTGAATCATGGCAAAGGGGAACCCATGGTCATGATTGAACAAGCCTTCCACGCCTACACCAAGACTGTCGAGGCCAGCCAACGTCCGCCTACAAGGCACGCAAGGAAAGCAGGCTGGGTGGAGTGGCTCAATAAGGACGATCACCTACGCACCCTGGTCAAGCAACTCGAAGAGGGCCGCGAATTCAGTGCGTTGCTGGAAGCAACACGCTCGGCGTTCCGCAGTGACGACTGGCACAGCAGTAGGAGTGAATCGTCCTGGAGGGATGCGATCTGCCAGTTTTTTCGGCGCACAGGCTATTACACCGACACCTTCTTCAACGGCTTGGATACGCCGCGCACCTTGGTCAAGAGGTATGAGAAGGCATTCCAACGTCGTCATGTTGAGACAACTTACCTGTCACCGATGGAATTTGTGAAATTTCCGAAGCAGGAGCTGAAATTCTCAGGATTCGAAATCCGCAGGTTCAAAAAGGAGGAATTCGACAAGATCGTTGGCAATGAAGTCAACCGCGTCTTCTATCCAAACGCTGAGGTCGATACGTGCATCTTGCAAGAATACTGGTTCATCGTGGTAAGGGCTGAAGAAGAGGTACGGCGTTGGGGGACACTTACCATTTCAAAAGAAGCCGTGGGTATGGTTTCGCCAACGTACACCCGTTTTCCACCGGCAATTGAGCCCGCACCGAAGCGGTTGGTGCTCTTCGATTGGCTCGAAAAGCCACAAGAGGAGAAACACCAGAAGGAGCAGAAGCCACGTAAGGCTTGCTGGCCCTATGGGTTACCGTTCGGCTTCGAAACTCCGTTCGTTATTCTCGTGGACGATTGCGACCTGGAACGACCGAATAGGGCGCCGGACTGTGCAACGCTGAAGTCCTTTGTTCCAAAGGGCGAGGATCCATATACCGGGAAAGAATATAACGGCCACCACATCATCTTCAATCTGAACGAGTCTCGTATTGCCGCGTTCGAGCAGTGCATCCAGCGCGCAGACGAGTGCCTTGGTCATCTGAGACTGGAAACCAAAGATACTCATTGGCCCTTCCTCAAGGTGGCGGCAGACAACTTGAACAAGGCATTTTTCACTGATGGGCTTGACCAACTCTTGTGGCACATCACCGATTTAGAGGCAATGTTGGGTGAACGGGGACCGGGCCTTACAGAGTCGCGTGCCAGAAGACGTGCCGCCATTCTCGGTACAACCAAGAGGGAAAGGGAGAATTGCAAAAAGGACTTCAAGCACCTCTACGATCTTCGCAGCAAATGGTTGCACGGACGCAAGTTCAAGCAGAACACTCACAGGCAGCGATTATTCGAGGCTCGAATGGTGGCTGTGCGGGTCACGATCTGGTTTGTGCACTACCTCGGCGAGATTGCAGCCAGGATCAATGAGGGAAGGTGGAGAAGCGACGTGCCCAAGCGTGAAGATTTACTCACCGTTTTGGACCGAAGCGAAGCTGATCGGGTCCGTTTGAGCGTGCTACTCAACAATCTCCCGAAGGGATTTCCGGTCGCTCCCGATTGGTCTCCGTGACATCGAGCAGGGGAACGACATCTACTGCGGCAAACTGTCGAACGTCAGCTTACAGCGGACGCAATGGAAAATTGCCAAACGGCCAACGAGGGGCGTTGCTTTTCCTGCTTTGTACTTTCATCAAGGCAAAGAAGTAGGCGCCCTCTTTGGAATCACCGAGGAGGCCGATACCATTGGAGAAAATCCGTGAGTACAGCCGCGAAACGCTGCAAGGTTCGGACGTCGAGCTTGCCACGAAGAAGGAGCGTCGGCTGAAGCAACACCCGTGGCCGAAAGTCGGCTTGGCCGACCTTCAGCGGGAAATCACCGCGCCGCCGGTTGGCTAATCCCTCTTATCCGATATATGATCCGCATAAGAAAAACTTATGGTTCGTGAATAGTGCTCGCCAACCCGGTTTGAATACCTGGAAATCGGGTATGGTGCCCCTTCCACTGCGATATGAACCTCGACCAGATTCGCAACTTCCACGCCGTGGCGGTCCACCGGAGCTTTACCATGGCTGCCGAAAAGCTCTTCCGCACCCAGCCGGCAATCAGTACCCAAGTCCGTATGCTGGAAGAAGAGTTGGGAGCCAGGCTCTTCGATCGCATCGGCAAGAAGGTTTTCCTGACCCGGGCGGGCGACGTGCTGTTCGACTACGCCGAGAGGTTGCTGAATCTGCACGATGAAGCCAAGCTGGCGGTCACCGAGGTGAACAACGTTCCCAAGGGGAAAATACTGATTGGCGCCAACGAGTCCACCTGCCTCTACGTGCTGCCCCAGATCTTCGCGCTCTTCAAGGAGAAATACCCGGAAGTTCAAATCAGCATCTACCGCAACTTTTCAAGGAAGGTTCTGGACAAGGTACGCGGAAACCAACTGGACTTTGGAATCGTCACCCTCCCCGTTCCAGAACAGGAACTGAACATCCTGCCTATCGCCGAGGACGCATTGTGGCTGATTACAAGTCCGGATCACCCGCTGACTCTACAAACCTCGCCGGACCTGGAGGAGGTCGTCTCCTATCCCTTCATTTTCCATACTGCCGGAACCACTCGCGAACGCCTGAGGAAACACTTCGGAAGCCAGTGGGACCGCTTGCACATCTCGATGGAGCTCGCCAGCATCGAGACCATCAAGAAATTCGTGTCCATCGGCATGGGCATTTCGATTGTTCCAAAGAGCTACGCTGAAGAGGAAAGCAGGCAGGGAACCTTGTGCCTGTTGCCTCTGAGAAATCTGAATCTGATTCGCAAGCTGGGGCTCATTTATCGGAAAAATCGCTATCAATCACGGGCTTGTATCGTCTTTCTCGAAGTCGTGGAGGAATCCATGCGAGCCCTGGCAATGGAACGGAGTGGTTAGTGAAGAGTGGAGAGGGGAGAGCGATTTAATCAGCGGGCCGGGCATTAACCATTGGTGGCTGCCTTGCGATTAACTCCCCATACGAGCTTAACGAGGTCACGAGTCGCTACCTTACTTCCGAGACTATCCACTAATCACTAGCCACTATCCACTAACAAGAGGGTGAACCGGGATGGAGAACGAGAATCGAAACGCCAATGATGAGGCTCCCCAGCCTCCTTCCGAGGGGGAGCCGGAAGGTTTTCGAGTCGAGATGGTCGGACCTTCCAGAAAGCGAGCCTGGATCCTGGCGGGAGTGGTGATCGCAGCCGTTCTCTTCCTGGTCGGTTCGGTGATCTCCTCTTCCGGGGTGATGGACGCCTGGCTTCCCTGGACGCAGGAATACGCTCAGAGAAAGGTCCCGCCGGTGCCCGACGGGGGCGAACCCATTGCGCTGCTTGAGTTCAACCAGGAACGAGGCGAGGACAGCATTACGGTGACGGGGAAAGTCCTGAACCGCACTGAAGGGAATCTCGACGATCTCATTGCCACCTTGACCCTGATCACCTCTCTCGAGTTGCCCGTGGAGGAGGATGTGCCATTGACTCCCCAGAGCCTGGAAGCCGGCTTGGAAGGAACGTTCGAGTGGGTGAGACCGCTGTCCGGGGAGGCCGGCGGGATCAAGCTCAAGTTCAAGCTGGCCAGCGGAGCCGTCATTCAGCACCGGGACAGCCGCTACGAGCAAACAGAGGAAACGCCGGGAGAAGCGCCCGAAGAGGCACCGGTGGATTTGACCGGGGAGGCACCCACCCGGTAGATTTCGTTTGGCCGGCGGGGATTCGTTTGCATATAGTGATGCCCCGGCTGCCGCGCAATCGGCTCACTTTCGGAAACCGCTCGACCTCGAAACGACTCGCATTGAGCCGTGACCAAACAGGATGAATACTGTTAACGGAACAGGATTTCGCAGGACACTGCTGGCGGCGCATCGACGCGTCAGGGAATGGCGCATGGTTGCCAAAGCCCTGCTTTCAACCAGGCATCCGGTGCTGGCCCACCTCATCCCCATCCGCCGCTGCAACCTTTCCTGTACCTACTGCAATGAGTTCGACAAGGTCTCGGCGCCGGTGCCCATCGAGGAAATGCTGCGGCGGGTCGACCATTTGGCCCGCCTCGGCACCACCGTGATCACGATCAGCGGAGGGGAACCGATGTTGCACCCCGAACTGGACGCCGTATTGAAGCGGATACGGCTGCGAAAAATGATGGCGGGGCTGATAACCAACGGTTATCTGCTCAGTGTCAAGCGCATCCAACAGCTCAACCAGGCGGGCCTGGAGCATCTGCAGATAAGCATCGACAACGTCAACCCGGACGATGTCTCCAAGAAGAGCCTCAAGGTTCTGGACCGGAAGCTGGTGATGCTGGCCGAGTACGCCGACTTCGCCGTCAACATCAACTCGGTCATCGGTTCCGGCATCCGCTTCCCCGAGGACGCCTTGCAGGTGGCCCGCCGGGCTGTCTCCCTGGGCTTCTCCAGCACCCTGGGCATCATTCACGATGGGGACGGCCAGCTGCGAGCCCTGAACGAGAGAGAACGGTCCGTCTATCGTGAGATCCAGAAGCTTGGCAAGAAGTCCTTTGCGCGCTTCAACAGATTTCAGGAGAACATCTCTCTGGGGAAACCCAACCATTGGCGCTGCCGAGCCGGCGGCCGGTACCTCTACGTCTGCGAGGACGGCCTGGTTCACTACTGCTCGCAGCAACGGGGCTACCCTGCCATTCCGCTGCAGGACTACACCCGAGAACACATCCGCCGGGAATTCAGCCTTCGCAAGACCTGCGCCCCTTACTGCACGGTCTCCTGCGTCCAGCAAGTCGGCGTGCTGGACAATTGGCGGTCACCCCAGACCGACGACACGCGGATTGACCCTGCACTCCTCACCGCGGGGCATGATGGTGGCGCAGGGCCCTACTCTCCCTCGGGCACTCGCGACCGAACAGCATAGCGGGCAATGCGTCGCCCCGTTGCGCCATGCGGGTCAAACAGTTGCCCGATGGATCTTTCTCTTCAATGCGTGGATCTGGCGGCGAATCGACTTCAGCCCCGCACGATCCTTGGCCTCCAAGGCCTGGTCCCGCCGCTTCTTGAGTTCCTTGATTTCCAGCTTGATGGCTCGCTTGTCGATGCCCACCACATCGTGGTGCTCGTGCATATCGACGCCCAGGGCGTCACAGATCGCCTTCAACAAGGGCTCCTTGGTCATCTGGGTATAGCCCTTGACGGCGTCGTGCTCGATTTCACCGGCAATCTGGCGAAGCTGGGCCACGGTCTTGTGTCTCAGATCGCCGAACGTGTAAGCCATAGTAACTCCTTCTCCCCTCTTGGATTCGGTCACGGCGTGCCGCTACCGATTTTAGCCCGTATTTCTCACCGGGCTCGAATTGTACATGATGTCTTTGGCAGCCAGTGCGCCTCTCTGTTTTTTCGCCTGAAAATCTGCTAGTCTCATCTCCGCATCGCGCGGGAGGTTTTCCATGTTGGAGGGCAAATTTGGAGTTGTCTTCGGAGTAGCCAACAAGCGCAGCATCGCCTGGAGCATTGCCGAAGCCTGGCACAAGGCCGGAGCCCGGCTGGCCTTGACCTATCAGGGAGAGCGGTTGCAGCGGAACGTCACCCAGTTGGCCGCGCGCTTCGGTGACGAGGCTCCCCTCTACCCTTGCGACGTCACCAGGGATGATGAAATCCAAGACGTTTTCCGTTGTCTCACCCGGGATTTCGGCAAAATCCACCTGGTCCTGCACAGCGTTGCTTTTGCTCCCAGGGAAGCCCTGGAGGGGCGCTTCGTCGATACCACCCGCCAGGCTTTCGCAATGGCTCAGGATGTCAGCGCCTACTCCCTGGTGGGCATAGCCCGGGCTGCCCTTCCCTTGATGACGGAAGGCGGAAGCATCGTGACCATGACCTATTACGGGTCGGAAAAAGTGGTGCCTCACTATAACGTCATGGGAGTCGCCAAGGCTTCCCTGGAAGCAAGCGTCCGCTACCTCGCCCACGATCTCGGACCCCACAATATTCGCGTGAACGCGATCAGTGCCGGCCCCATGAACACCCTGGCCGCACGCGGGATCCGCGGTCTGGGCAGCATGCTCAAGCACCATGCGGAGCAGGCTCCCCTCAAGCGGAACGTTCACCCCGGAGAACTGGGAAACACAGGGCTCTACCTGGGAAGCGATCTCTCCGCCGGGGTTACCGGCGAGGTGCTTTACGTGGATTGCGGATACAACATCATGGGAATGTGAGGAACTGACCTTCCGGAGTCAGGCTGCGGAAGAGAAGAAACTGCTTCCCTTTTCGGGATCCAGCCTGATCCATTCCAGGACGGCCCAGCCCTCCCGCTGTGCAGCAAAGGAGAATGAGAATGGACAAGTCAAATCGTCGAAGACCGGCGGCCATGGGAAAGACCCGCCGCGAGCCCGGCAATGAAATCAATCGGGCCTGTTGGGCCTTGGTAGGGTTGTGCCTGCTCCTGTCCGGTTGTGCCGGCGAAAGCGTTTCCAATGCCGGAAACGCTCCGGCTTCGCCCCCAACCGTGGGCGCGGCCGCCCCTGCCTCTGATCGCCAGAAGGTCCTGGGACCCTTCACTCTGGAAGTCCCCCCGGGCTGGGTCGAGCAGACGCCGCGCTCCCGCATGAGGCGAGCCCAATTTGCCCTTCCCAGAGAAGGAGGCGACTCCGAAGATGGTGAGTTGACCGTATTCTATTTCGGCAGGGGACAAGGCGGGTCCACCGATGCAAACATCAGCCGCTGGATCGGACAAGTGGGCCAACCCGACGGTTCCTCTTCCAGAGACAAGGCCAAAATCAGGCAGAGCCAGGTCTCGGGATTCCGGATGACTGAAGTGGACGTGAGCGGAACACTGAAGGCATCCAACATGCCGGGCGCTCCTCAGCGGCCCGCCCGCCAGGGCTATCGGTTGCTGGGAGCCGTTCTGGAGGGCCCGCAGGGACCCTGGTTCTTCAAGTTGGTCGGGCCCGAAAAAACCATCGACCACTGGGCCGACAGCTTCCGCGAGTTCATCGCAAGCGCCAAAAGCCAATAGTCTAGCCCGCATTTCTCACCAGGCCGCTGATGGCATGACGAAGGGTAGTGTATCTTTCAGTACAGTGATTGGCTCCATGTAAAGGGCTTGCGGATAACAGACGGCGCTGGGCATGCCTTGGCTGGTCTTTTTCCCTTCAGCGCGCACAGGCTCCCTCGACCGTAGTGACCGCTACGCTCTTCGGTCGCGAGCACGCGCTGAAGGGAAAAGTCCTGCGCCATGATCTTGCCCACTGGTGAGAAATGCGGGCTAACCGGTGAATGCCGGTTTGGCCCTGCCGGCCGAAAAGAGAAGTCCGGGGGGTTATGCCTGAGGCGAGGTGGAATCCGAACCAATCAGGTCGTCGAAATGCAGTTCCAGAATATCGCCGATCTGTTTGGGGGTGAACTCTTTGGGAACGACCGAAACCGGAGCCGATTCAACGGCGCTTTGGAACAAGGGGTTCTCTCCGGCCAAATCCGTGACCACCACAAACACCAGCTTGCGGTCCAGCCTTCGGAGCTCCCGCAGTGTCTCCACGCTATCCATTCCAGGCAGGTTAAGGTCCAGGAATACCATGCGGAAAGATTCCCGCCTGGCAGCATCCAGGGCCCCGGGCCCGTCCGGCACGGCCACTGCTGAAATGCCGTGGAGTTGCACGATCCCCTGAAGACTTTCTCTAACCGCTTTCTCGTCCTCCACGATGAGCACTTTCCCGGGTCCGTTCTTCGAACTGCTCCTGTTCGGCTCGGCCAGTAGCCAACCATCGATCCGGGACTTCTTGAAACGAAGACTGCCCCCCACCTTCAAGGAGGGAATCTTGTTCTGCCGTGCCAGGAGATAGACCGTCTGTTCCTTCAACTTCAGGTACTCGGCTACCTCCTTGACGGTTATCAATGAATCTTCCATTAGGCCTCCTCAACAGCCATCAAACTTTGTATTTAGAAGTATAATATTTATCGATTCATTTTTTCAATTATTACTTAATGATAAAAAATACTGTATTTTCTCGTCATTGCTGGCAGGTCTGAGGCGAATCCGTCTCACCACCATCCCTAACCTGTCCGACTCTGACTCTGGCCGGGCGCACCAGCTTACCGTTCAATCGATACCCCTTTCGGACCACTTCCAGAATCAGGTTATCGTTTTCCTGCTCCGAAACCTCGGTCACAACAACCGCCTCGGCCAGTTCGGGATCGTAAGACTCTCCCACCCCGGCCACTTCTTCCAATCCCAACTGGGCCAGAATACCGCCGAACTGAGTGTGGATCAGTTCAACCCCCTTCAGAAACCCCTCGCGGTCGGGGCTTTTCCGGGCGTGCATCAAGGCCCTCTCGAAGTTCTCGAAAATGTCGATGAACTTCTCGACGGTCTCTCCCCGTGCCTGCTGAAGCCGTTTCTCGTACTCGTTTCGAATGCGTTCTCGGGCCTGCCGGTTTTCCGCCTCGGCCTTGTCTCGAAAATCGCGATAAGAAGCGAGAACCTGTTCGACTTTCTTCTCTGCCTCAGCCCGCATCTTCTCCAGTTCCTCCACGTAGGTGGGCTTGAGCGATGCGGAGGACTCTCTTGCCGGCGTATCCTCACCGTCCTGAACCCAAAAGCGTTTGTCGGTGACGCGGATCTTGACTGCCTGGTCCTGGTCTTCGGTTTCGGAAACCCTGGGCGCGTCCTGTTCATTGGTTGGCAACGACTTGGATTTCTTGGACTTCTGCATGAGGGACTGCCTCCTCCTTTGGGATCGTCAGTGTAGGCAAGCGCCCGCCCGGGCCGGAACATCATCCGAGGGAAAACAGCGGATCGTCAATGAATATGAACCACCAATGGACACGAAGACCGTTGGAACTCCTTGGCCGTTCGCGATCAGGGAACGTTGTCCGCTAAGCTGATTTGCTGCATCAGGGAACATGAATATAAAGGATGGACAGGATAATCACGACAAGACCCTTGGCGAACCCCTCTCGGGCCTTCTCCAATCTCTCGGTGGCCCTTTGTCGTCCTTCGTGCGCCATCGTGGATACCTCTTTTCTCCTCAGGCTTTCTCGGCGACCGCCGCTGGCTGGAAGACCATTGCCTTTCGTTCAGCGTCCGCGTCCACCCGAAGTCGATCGCCTGAATGAACCTCTCCGTTGAGGAGCTTGAGTGCCAGCGGATCCTGGATGAGCCGCTGGATGGCGCGCTTGAGCGGGCGGGCTCCATAGTCCGGATCGTACCCCTCGTTGAAGAGAACCTCCCTGGCCTGCCCGGTGAGGTCCAGGTCGATCTTGCGCTCCGCCAGCCGGGACCTGAGCCGCTCCAGTTGAAGATCCACGATCCGGCAGATTTCCTTGCGTCCCAGGGCATTGAAAACGATGATGTCATCAATGCGGTTGAGAAACTCCGGCTTGAAGGAGGCGCGCAGCACCTCGAAGACTTGAGTGTGAATCTCCTTGGGATCCCGCCCGGTCATCTCCCGAATCGTCGATCCGCCCAGGTTGGAGGTCATGACGATCAGTGTATTCTTGAAGTCTATCGTTCGTCCCTTCCCGTCTGTCAAGCGCCCGTCTTCCAGGATCTGAAGCAGCAGATTGAACACCTCCGGGTGGGCTTTCTCGATCTCGTCGAACAGGATTACCGAATAGGGTCTCCGCTTGACGGCCTCGGTCAGGAATCCGCCCTCCTCGTAACCCACGTAGCCCGGGGGGGCGCCAATGAGCCGCGCCACCGAGTGCTTCTCCATGAACTCCGACATGTCCAGACGCACCATGGCCTTCTGATTGTCGAACAGAAACTCGGCCAGGGCTCGTGCCAGCTCCGTCTTGCCCACCCCCGTAGGGCCCATAAAAATGAAGGAACCAATGGGGCGGTCCTGGTCCTGAAGCCCGGCACGGCTCCTGCGAATCGCGTTGGAAACCGAGGCCAGAGCCTTTTCCTGGCCGATGACGCGACAGCCCAGCCTCTCTTCCATGTGAACCAGCTTGCCGACCTCTCCTTCCAGCATCTTGGCAACCGGAATTCCGGTCCATTTGGACACCACCTGGGCAATGTCTTCCTCATCGACCTCTTCCTTGAGCATCCGACTGGACTGCTGCACCTGTTCCAGCTTCCGGTTGGCCGCATCCAGTTCCTTTTGCAGATCGACCAGAGATCCGTAGCGGATTTCCGCGACCCTGCCCAGGTCGCCGGCCCGCTCCCGCTTCTGCTCCTCGATTCTCGCCTGCTCGATTCTCTCTTTCAGGTCCCGGATACCGGAGATCAGGACGCGCTCGTTCTGCCAGCGGGCCTTCTTCTCGGCCGACGTCTCCTTGAGGTCGGCCAGCTCACGTTCCAGTGAAGCCAGCCGCTCCTTCGAAACCTGGTCCTCTTCCTTCCTGAGGGCTTGTCGTTCGATTTCCAGTTGGCGAATTCGGCGCTCCACTTCATCGATCTCGACCGGCAAGGAGTCGATCTCCATCCTTAGAGAGGCCGCCGATTCGTCCACAAGGTCGATGGCCTTGTCGGGCAGGAAGCGGTCGCTGATATAGCGGTCGGAGAGGGTCGCCGCGGCCACGATGGCCGAATCCTTGATCCGGACTCCATGGTGGACTTCATAGCGTTCCTTGAGGCCACGCAAAATCCCAATGGTGTCGGCGACGGTGGGTTCCCCCACGAACACTTGCTGAAACCGGCGCTCCAGGGCGGCGTCCTTTTCGATAGTTTTCTTGTATTCGTTCAGCGTGGTGGCGCCGATGCAGCGCAGCTCCCCCCGGGCCAGGGAAGGCTTCAGCATGTTGGAGGCGTCCACGGCCCCCTCGGCGGCGCCGGCTCCGACCAGCGTGTGCAGTTCATCGATAAACAGGACCACCTGCCCCTCGGCTTCAGTCACCTCCCGCAGCAGCGCCTTCAACCGATCCTCAAACTCGCCCCGATACTTGGCGCCGGCAACCATGGCGCCCAGATCCAGGGCCACCAGTCGCTTGTGCTTCAGGCTCTCCGGAACGTCCCCGGAGACGATGCGCTGAGCCAAGCCTTCTACAATGGCCGTCTTGCCCACCCCCGGCTCACCCATCAGTACAGGATTGTTCTTGGTCCGCCGGGACAGGACCTGAATCACCCGGCGGACTTCTTCGTCCCGGCCGATGACCGGATCCAGCTTGCCCTTTCTCGCCAGGTCGGTGAGGTCGCGAGCATAGCGCTGCAGCGTCTGGTACTTGTCCTCGGGATTGGCATCGGTGACCCGCTGTGAACCGCGAACATCCACCAGTGCCTGCAGGACATTGTCGGGAGTGACACCCTGAGCAGCCAAGATCCGTTGAGCCTCCGCCCCCTTGGTCTCGGCCAGGGCCAGCAGCAGGTGCTCGGTGCTGACATACTCGTCCTTGAGACGGTCGGCCTGGCGAAAGGCGGCTTCCAGGACGGTGTTCAGCACCCCGGAAATCGGCCGGTTGCCAATGCCCTGTACCTTGGGCAGCCTGGCCAGGGATTTCTCGATTTCCCCGGACAGCACCTCCCGGCCAACCCCCAGCTTGCTCAGGACTGGAGGTATGACGCCTTCAGCCTGTTCCAGGAGCACTCGCAACAGGTGCTCGGGTTCGATTTGAGGATGGGAATGCTCACTGGCCAGCCGTTCCGATTCCAGCAGGGCTTCCTGGGCCTTCAGTGTGAGCTTGTCATGGCGCATTGTTCTCTTCCCCTTGCGAGTTTCCGTACGGGAAATAAATAAGATTTGCGCAGGTGCTTGTCAAAAAGGATCCACCGGGCACGGACCTGCCACTACCCGGACCTTCCATCTGCCGTTGAATCCCTTCAGGAGGTCACTTTGAAATCGCCAGGAAGCAAGGGTCAACGCCGGAGAATCAGGCGTGAAAATCAACAGGGAATCGTTTGGAGCGACCGATTGCGAAGGCCTCCGGCAACCGGGAAACTTCGAGTGTAATTCTCTTCCTACTCCTCGACTTTGGACTCATCCATCAGCATGATCGGGATGTCATCCCTGACGGGAAAGACCCGCTTGCACCGGTGACATCTCAGGCCGTCGCCGTTGGGGGTCGGACGGACCGAATCCTTGCAGAGGGGACAGACCAGAATTTCCAGGAGCTCGGGGCTAAGAGGCATGGATTGTTTCTCCTGCAGCCACCCGGTCGGGCAAGCCCGACAGTTTGTGGAGCCCCCTCGTCCGGGCCAACCCAAGCCAGGGGCAGTTGGCTTGGCGACCGGCATCCTGGCAGGGGGCGATGCCGGCGTCACCGCTAGTCGCTTTTCTCCAGGAGGTCTTCGACCTTGAAATCGAGGTCCTCGAGAACCTTCTTGTCCACCTTGTACAGGGTCGGGTCGGCGGTGGCTTTGCCGAAAACGACCTCATCCTCCGTCTTCCCAAGTACCACTTCGATCACCCGATCGTCCTTTCTCACCACCTTGACCTCGGCCGAAGGTTCACTGAAGCCATACTTGGGGTCATCCAGATTGGCCCGGTCGACGATCTCCTTCCCCTCCAGATCCTCCAACGGCCAGAAGAGCTTGTACTCCAGGACCGATTCCTCCTCGTGACCGGCCGGGGACTGCAACCGCCATTGGTCTTCGCTGTCCCTGGAGAACTCGAACTCCCTGTCGGGCAGCTTGACTTCGACCCGTTTCACCTCATCTCGCTCAAAGCGGGCCATCTTCCGATCGCGGAGCTTGGACAGGTCCAGTTTCAATTTCTCTACCAGGTCTTCCTTGATCTTGAAGACATCCCCCCCGGAGTCATCCTTGGCGTAGAATTGGGCGCCGACCTGCTTGCCGACCAGCAGTGTTTTTCTGGCCCGATTGTCGCCCAAATAGAGATCAACGCGGGAGGATGGAGCGTTCAGTCCGTAGGTCCTGAGTCCGCCGGGTCCCCCTTCCAGGAATTCCTCCACTCGGGCGAACTCCAGGTCACTGAGGAGGGATCGCACCTCGGAGCGGTCGGCCCTGGCCTGAATCGGCTCCTGGATAGACCATTCGTTCCCCTCCTTCTGCAAGCGATAGGTCTTGCGCCTGGCCCGGATATGGACTTCACGGACCTGTTCCCTGTCAAAATCCAGCACCGACTTGTCCCTGAAATCGAACAGCTCCTTGTCGACAGTGGTATGGAGCAACGTGGGCAACACCAGCACCTTGCCCAGGTCCGGAATCCTGCCGAAAACCGAGGCCTGGTTGAAGTCCTTGTCTCCAAGCTCCAGATCCAGCCTGCGGCCATCCTCCAAACCCACGGTGATTTTCAGGTTGGGATCTTCCAGGCCATAGTCTTTCCAGTCCACCGAATCCGGCTCCAGAGATCTCTCCACCTGGGTGGAACTCAACTCGGAAGCCAGCCCATCCACCGCCGCCTCGTCGGCCTCGGCTTTGATCGGAGCGACCAACTTCCAGCCGCCGTTCTCCTTTTTCAGGACGATGGAACCGTCGCCGCGGACCAGGGAGATGGAAGTCACCTCCTCCTTTTCGAACTGGAAGAGCTTCTTGGCCTCTTCGGCGGCCTCTTCGCGTTTTTTCCCGCCCTCGATCTCATAGAAGTAGACGAAGGTCCCCAAGCCGACGAAGAGAACAGCCACGACGCCCAGGTTTCTCCAGATCATGACTTGCGCCTCCTTGACCAAACCAGGACACCCAGGCCCAGCGCCGCCCCCGGCAACACGACCATGGTCACCCAGAACAGCATCCTGGAGTCGGCAGCAGTCATGTGGACACCGCGGTTTTCCGAATCCTTGGGTCGAACCGAAATCAGGTCCTCATCCTCGGCCAGCCAGCTCACCGCGTTCAGAAACAGGTCCCCGTTTCGCTGGAGCCGCAGAAAGGCGTTGTTGGCAAAATCGGAATCGCCGATCACCACCACCCGGGCTTCCTTGCCGAAGGATCCATCCTTCTGCGCTTCCTTCTCACCCGAATCATCGCCCTCGTTCTCGTCTTGAAGTCCGTTGGAATCGGCAGCCGCCGAACTCACCGAAAGGGTGCTGACCACCCCAAGAACCACCGGGCCCTCGATATCCACGTCCGGATTGAATTCCGCCGATCCGTCCACCAGATTCTTTTCTCCCCAGCTTCGCTCCGAGGTGCGAAACAGCTCCCTGGAGGTGAAGGAAGAATCCTCGTGGTCGACCGCCTTCAGCGAGCGAGCCTCAGGGAACACGGTCATGGTATTGTCGAGATCTTCGGTGATGGGGTGCGACTCGTAGGAGGTCACCAGAGGAGCCGCGGGGCCCATCCCGAACAGTTGCCCCAACCCGCTGGAGTCGACCACGATGTCGTCCTCCACTCCGATCTTCCACTTCTCAAGAAGTTCCTTCAAGCCGGAGTCGAGGTCGGGGTCCAGCAACAGGAGAACTTTCCCCCCGGCGTCGACATATCCATCGATGAGCGCCGTCTCCGTTGGGAGCAAGGCCACGGCCGGACCGGCGATCACCAGGGCGGAGCAGTCTTGGGGGATGTTTCCGGCCTCGGCCAGGTTGATGCTTTGCACCCGGTAGTTCTGACTCTCGATGGCCTGCTTGGCGGCCGCGTATCCTCTCTCCTCCTGGCTGTTTTCGATGTCAGCCTCGTTGTGCCCCTTGGTGAAGTAGATGACCTTGTCCTGCTCCCGCGTGACCTTCAGGATCGTGTTGGTAATGTCTTCTTCCTGGGCAGCCTCCACGCTCTCCCGCTTTTCCCCCGAAACCACCACGATTTCTCCAAAGCGGTTCACCTCGTACTTCCGGGCCAGACCCGGCTCGGCCTGGGGGTCCACCTTGCGGTAGCTGAGGGCCGAGGGGTTGAGCGCCACATACTCCTTCATCAGGTCGTCCAGACTTGGATTGGGGTCCTTGTCGAAGTGGATGACTTCCACGTCCACTTCCAACCCGCTGACAAGTTTCTCCGTCTGGTCGGACAGACTGTAGAGCTTGTTGCTGGTGAGGTCCCAACGCTCCTGGTATTTCCTGGCCAGAAAGTTGATCATCCCCAGGAGGCCCACCACCATCACCACCATCAAGACCGTGTTGGCCCCATACTGGGCAGACCGCCGCCGAAAGCCGGCCTTGAGTTGCTCGAAGCTCCAGGCAATCATGGCCAGTGTAAGAACCAGTCCTCCGTAGAGGGCGATCTGCACCCGGTAGTCCCAGACCCCCTGAATGGAGTACCAGACATAGGCCAGTATGATCAGTACCGGACCAAAGGAGGCGATGTTCTTCAGAATGTTCATCCCGTTATGTCCTCCACCGCCAGGATTCAATGGATCGATAGGTCAGGAAGAGTCCGAGAAAGACGAAGCTCAGGTAAACGACCAGGCTCGAGCTGTCGACCACTCCTTTCGAAAAGTCGTCAAAGTGGTTGAGAATGGAAACGTAACCGAGGATCTCCTGCACCAGGGGGCCGGCAGCCTGGGCCGAGAGGTCGATCACCCAGAGAATCAGGAGGACGCCAAAGGTGACGCTGGCGGCGACCATCTGACTTTCGGTAAGGGTGGAAATGAAAATGCCCAGGGAAATCAGGGCGGCTCCCAGCAGCAGCAGTCCCAGATATCCGGAAAGGACCGGTTCCAGAGCCATCTTGGGAGAACTGTAGAGATAGAGGAAGGCATGGTAGACCAGGGTCGGCAACAGCATGACCACGAAAAAACCCATGGCTGCCAGAAACTTTCCCAGGATGAGCTGGAAATGGGTTAAAGGAGAGGTCAGGAGAAGCTCGATGGTGGCCCGGCGTCTTTCGTCGGCAAAGGTCGCCATGGTGATCATCGGCACCATGAACAGGATGATGGTGCTGACGATGCCGAAGAAATTTCTTTCCACCAGCGCAGGAACATCCATGGCCGGGGCGCCGCCGCCGAACTGCTGGGCCTGGACGGCCATCATCATGGACCGCTGGATAAAGACCGACAGGATATTGTAGAAAAAGTAACCGCTCACCAGGAGGAATACCGTCAGCACGCCGTAAGCGACCGGAGAGGCGAAATAGACCTTCATCTCCTTGTCAATCACAGCCAAAAGGTTTCTCATTGACTACGCACCTCCTCCTGAGTCGTGAGTTGGGTGAAGACTTCCTCCAGGCTCAACTGCAGCGACCGAAACTCCCGTAGCTCAAAGCCTCCCTCGATGACACTCTGGGCTATCCGGCCTCTGACATCCTGCTTCAGCTCCGTTTCTATGCGGTAGGAGGATACCTCCCCTTCCCCCAGCGGTTTGGATTCGACGCTCAGCACTCCCTCGATCTGGTGCAACCGCTGCTGCATCTCGACATCTGAGCCCCTGGCTTCCATGTAAATATGGGCGGCCCCCTGCTGCTGCCGGGTCAGGTTCTCGGGGGTGTCCACGGCTACGATCTTCCCGTCGGAGATAATGACCACGCGCTGGCAGGTCATGCTGACCTCCGGCAGGATATGGGTTGAAAGAATAATGGTGTGGCTCCCGGAGAGGCTCTTGATAAGCTCTCGCACCTCCTTGATCTGATTGGGGTCCAAGCCGACCGTGGGTTCGTCCAGGATCAACACCTCCGGGTCGTGGATCAATGCCTGGGCCAAGCCGAGCCGCTGCTTGAAGCCCTTGGACAGGTGCTTGATCAGCTTGCTCCCGTAGCCCTCGATACGCACGGTCTCCTTGACCTCCTGAAGGCGCCTCTTGAGGTCTTCAGGAGCTACGCTCTTGATCCTGGCTACGAATTTAAGGTAGCCATCCACCGTCATCTCGTCATAGAGGGGAGGGTGTTCGGGAAGGTAGCCGATGCGACGTTTCACTTCCATGGCATTTTCGAAAACATCAAACCCGGCTACCCGAGCCGTGCCTTCAGTGGCGGGCAGGAAACAGGTCAGAATGCGCATGGTCGTGGTCTTGCCGGCTCCGTTTGGTCCCAGGAACCCCAGAATTTCTCCCTTTTCCACCTGAAAGGACACGTCATCGACAGCCTTCAGGTTCCCGTATCTCTTGGTCAGTCGATCGACTTCAATCACAAGAGCTCTCCCTTTCCGAGTTCAAAGACGCGATCCTGAGCGAGCCCCGCGCAATCGCCGCCGAAACCGGCATTGGCGTGAGTCCGAGGGGCGCTCGAACAGATAATTATAAGGAAATCGCTTCGCCTGTAAAGGGGGGCAACCGGAGGAGAAACACTCCCTGCAGCGGAGATCCGACACCCCTGAAAACCCGGGATACAAACGAAATATTCAGTTTCCGGCGGTGGGCCAATGGACTTAATGGACCGTGCCCGGCAGCAGCAGGCTGGTGCGGTCGCCGCAGGTGGCCCAGCCCTGATCGACTTTCATAATGAGACCATGGAAGAGGATGTCGCTTCCGGAAAGCACCACCAGCACGTCTCCCGGCTCGACTTCAGGGTTCCTGAGCTCGAACCGGATTACCGAGGCCCGCCCATTCTGCTGCTTTACGGTCTGATAGGAGAAGTCTTCCACCTCAACCGCCAGGGTCCTTGAATGGGGAGGAAGCTCGTTGCTATCCTGCCGATCGGACACGTTTCACCTCAAGGGATCGGATAATTGCAGATTGCTGATTTTCGATTGTGGATTTGCCGCGAACAATGCTACCCGTCGAGCCGCACTACATGATTGTATGGGCGAGTGTCCTTGATGCCTGATCCTGCCTCAAATCCAAAATCCTCAATTAAATTCACCATTACAGCGGGGACCGATCCATCGTCAGCCGGAAAGGCTCCGCCGCTGAGCCTGCCGGTCCACCCACTGCAGGCACCGCACGCAATGGTATAATTCGGCGCCATGAGCGAAGCGGTCGGCAAGCGTCTGGGGGCAGCGGCAAGCCGGGTGGCCTTTGTGGCCTTGGCGCTGCTGGCTCATTCCGCGCCGGCAACTTCGGGAGACAAGAACCTGGTGACCAGCGGGCGCCTGGTGTGCCTGGGGTCGGACCTGAAGGAAACCTCCTGCCAAGACGCCCCCGCCCGGTTAGCCCTCAAAGCGGATACCGGACAGCTCTTTACTCTGGCCGCGGGCGACGCCGCCAACACCCTCCTCCAGGAAAAACGACTGCAGACAAGACAATTCCGGCTGACCTTGAGAAGCCTGGATGGCGGCAAGACCTTTCAAATCGTCAAGACCCAATTGATCCGGGCCGGCAAAGTCTACGATTTTCACTACTTCTGCGAGATCTGCAACATCACCACCTACACTCCAGGACCTTGCATGTGCTGCCGGGCCCCCACCGAGTACCGCGAAGCCCCGGCTGAAACCTAGAGTAGCCAAGCGGTGATAACTGCGGTTGGTTCTACCGGGACGCCGGGTCCGGAGAGGCATCTTCCGCGGACTGGTGGAGATAGTCAAGCACGGCCCGCACGGAGACGATCCTGGGGGGCTGGTCGAGGCTGACAATGGGGATGTGGCGAAATCCCTCCACCGACATCTGGTGGAGAACAAAGCGAATGGATTCTTCTGCCTCCATGGTCACCGGATTGGGAGTCATGATATCGGAGACTTTGACCGAGCTGACGGAGCCTTCCATTCCCCCGAGCTTGTAGAGCACGTCTCGTTCTGACAAGATTCCGACCACGATCTCCTCTTCCATGACCAGGACGCACCCCACGCTCTTGTCCTTCAGGAGTTGGACCGCGTTCTCGACCGGAGCCCCGGGCGAAACGGTGACCGCGGGTGTGGGCTTCAGGTCGGCAATGGTGTCCTCCATGAGCCGCTTCTGCAGCCCCTCGATCGGCAAGGGGATGTCCAGCTTGCTGAAAGGAAACAGGCAGTCTTCGCATCGGTCCGCCCCGGGAAGATTGACCGAGCCGCAAGCAGGACAGATCATGAGATTCCTCGCAAGAAGGCAGGTCTGTGGCTTACCCCCGCTGACACTCTTGCCGAAGGCCGGCAAAGCCCTAACGGCGGTTCGATCGGAAGAGGGGATTCAGTTCACCACCCAGACATCCCCGCTGTTGAGCAGTCGCTCCAGGTCTCCATCTCCCGAACGGCTGATTGCGTCCTGCACCTGGGCCTCCATCAGCTCGTCGTAGGTCGGTTTGGCCACCGAGCGGAAAACTCCCAGAGGCACGGGAAAGTCAGGATAATCCATGCGGGCCAGCAGGTTCGCCAGATTGGGTTCCGGGGCATGAATATCGTGGATCAGCAGATCCTTTTCGGAATCGCCCCGGCGAAGATCGACGACTTCCAGTTTGAGGCCGTTCAGTCGAATTCCCTTGTCCCGGTCCCTGCCGAATACCAGCGGCTTCCCGTGCTCCAGCCGGATGGTGCGATCGTCTCGAAACCCCCGCTCCGAGAAATGATTGAAGGCCCCGTCGTTGAAGATGTTGCAATTCTGAAATACTTCCACGAAGGAAACTCCCTTGTGGTGGGCAGCCTGGGTAAGGACCGAAGAGAGGTGCTTGACATCCACGTCGATGGACCGGGCCACGAAGGTGGCCTCGTTGGAGATCGCAATGCACAAGGGGTTGATCGGGTAGTCGATGGACCCGAGCGGAGTGGACTTGGTCTTCTTGCCGAACTCGGAAGTCGGAGAATACTGGCCCTTGGTCAAGCCGTAAATCCTGTTATTGAAGAGAATGATGTTCACGTCCAGATTTCTGCGAACCACATGCATGAAATGGTTGCCCCCGATGCTCAGGGCATCGCCATCTCCGGTAATCACCCAGACCGACAGCTCGGGGCGGGAGGCCTTGATGCCGGTCGCCAGGGTCGGAGCCCGGCCGTGAATTCCATGAAAACCATAGGTGTTCACATAGTAGGGGAAGCGGCTGGAGCAACCGATGCCTGAAACAAAGACAAAGTTCTCCCTGGGGATATTCAGATCGGGCAGCATCTTCTGAGTCTGGGCCAGAATGGAGTAGTCCCCGCAACCCGGACACCATCTCACCTCCTGGTCGCTAACGAAATCCCGCCGTCTCAAGGGAAGCACTGCCGACCCCTTCTGTCCTCTGTCGCCGTCATGGCTCATGGCTGACTGCTCCTGGCTGGTT
Organism: Acidobacteriota bacterium; assembly: GCA_028875575.1. Lineage (NCBI taxonomy): Bacteria > Pseudomonadati > Acidobacteriota > Acidobacteriota bacterium. The sequence goes on along the minus strand of JAPPDF010000003.1, from coordinate 11,252 downwards.
TCTCCAGAGGGACTTGCCCACTGTCAACCCTCTGGAATCAGAGCATCTCTCCAATAGTTTCCCGCAGTTCGGAAATCTTAAAGGGCAGGCCCCGCACCCGGTTGAAACCGATGGCATCCACCAGGTAGCGCGACCGCAAGATCATCAGCAACTGGCCCAGATTAAGCTCGGGCACCAGAACCTTGTCAAATCGAGAGAGAACCTCTCCCAGGTTCCTGGGGAGAGGATTCAGGTACTGCAAGTGTAGGCTGGAGACGGGATGGTTCTGCTCCTGCATACCCTCCACGGCCGAGGTGATTGCCCCGTAGGTCGAACCCCAGCCAACCACCAGAACCTTTCCTTCCGGACTCCCAAACACCTCGACCGGGGGGATATCGTCGGCTATCCGGGCAATTTTCTCGGCCCGCAGACGCACCATGCGGTCGTGGTTTTCGGGGTTGTAGCTGACGTTCCCGGTGATGTTCTGCTTCTCCAACCCTCCGATGCGATGCTCCAGCCCCGGAGTGCCCGGGATGGCCCAAGGCCGGGAGAGTGTCTCCTCATCCCGCAGATAGGGTTCAAACCCCTCGGCGTCGGTCCGGAAACGGACTTCAATGTCGGGAAGGTCCTCCACCGAAGGAATCTTCCACGGTTCCGACCCGTTGGCCAGGTAGCCGTCGGAGAGGAAGAAGACCGGGGTCATGAACCGGGTGGCCAATCGAAAAGCCTCGAAAGCCATGCGGAAGCAGCCGGATGGCGTGCTTGGCGCGACCACGGCCACGGGACACTCCCCGTTCCGCCCGAACAGTGCCTGCAGCAGATCCGCCTGTTCGGTCTTGGTGGGCAGACCCGTGCTGGGACCGCCGCGCTGAATGTTGGCGATCACCAGTGGCAGTTCCGTCATGACGGCCAGCCCGATCGCCTCCGATTTCAGGGCGACTCCCGGCCCACTGGTTCCGGTCAGTCCCAAGTGACCCGCAAAGGAAGCGCCAATGGCGGCGCCCACAGCCGCAATCTCGTCTTCCGCCTGAAACGTCTTGATTCCGAAATTCTTGTGGCGGGCCAACTCGTGCAGAATATCGCTGGCCGGAGTGATGGGATAGCTGGCATAAAAGAGGGGGCATCCCAACTTCTGAGAAGCCGCGATGAAGCCGAAAGCCGTGGCCTCGTTGCCCGTAATATTGCGGTACTTGCCTGGAGCCAACTTGGCGGTGCGAACCCTGTAGTGGTTGGTGAAGAGTTCGGTGGTGTCGGCGTAGTTGTAGCCGCTTCGCAAAGCCAGACTGTTTGCGGCCAGGATCTCCGGCCTCATTTTGAACTTGGATTCGATCCAGGAGAGCGTCGGCTCCAGGGGACGATCGTATAGCCAGTAGGTAATTCCGAGAGCAAAAAAGTTCTTGCACCGGTCCGCATCCCTCCTGGGAAGATTCAACTCCTGGAGCGCCTTGCCGTTCAATTCGCTCAAGGGAACCGCAATCAGGCGATAACCCGACAGGCTCCCGTCCTCCAGGGGGTTTGACCCATAGCCCGCCTTTTTCAGATTCAAGGGCAAGAAGGTATTGGAATTGGCAATGACAATGCCCCCGGGCTCAAGATCCGACAAGTGCACCCTGAGAGCCGCCGGGTTCATGGCCACCAGAACGTTGGGCTGATCACCGGGAGTCCGAATGTCTCGACTGCTGAAGTTTATCTGGAAACCGCTCACACCCGGCAGGGACCCGGCAGGCGCGCGAATCTCGGCCGGGAAATCGGGGAGGGTGCTGATGTCGTTCCCGAAGATCGCCGAGGTGTTGGTGAACTGGGTTCCGGTCAACTGCATGCCGTCGCCGGAGTCTCCGGCAAACCGGATGGTTGCGTTCTCGATCTCGACGATGGCCCGGTCCGGCTTGTGGTCTTTTTCGGTGGTTGTGGCAGGCACGGTGGTTGAGATTTTCGCTCCTTAGAAGCTCAACTTCCCAATAGGACCCCGATACTGGCGGAATTCCTCTTCAGGCTCCGTCCGGCTCGCTGAAATTCTGATCGGGCGTGGGAGGAAGGGCCAGTACCTCCTGAGGATAGCACTCCAAGAGATAGTCGACGATATTGATCACGGAGAGACAATCACAGACCCGATTGGCCGAATCGACCAGCGGAATATGGCGGTAACCGCCCTCGTTCATCAAACGAACCGCATCCAGAAGAGAATCGTCAGGACTCAGGACCGCCGGCTCCGGCGTCATGAGGTCGCGAATCGGCCGTTCCAGACCCGGCTGGCTGCGTCCGACCACCTTGCGAATCAGGTCTCTTTCGGTAAATATTCCCAGGAGGTTGGAGCCCACCGCCACCAAGGCGCAACCGTTGCGCCGTCGCTGCATGGTTGAGATCGTGTCCCCCAGACTTGTATCCGGGGCCACACAAACCATCTCCTTCAGCTGCAGGTGCCGAATTTTGGTCTCGCGTAGGGTCAACTCTACGCTCATGGCTTCAAACCCTGCATCTTCCATCCATTCCAGCCTAACACCATCGAACTCGATTAGCTCCATCATAACACATATTTACCGCTTCCAATGGCCTGCGCCCAGTAGGTGATTGGCCCCGACATCGCCCTGCCGTGCGGATCGTATGGGCTGAAACAGGAGTGCTTCAGAAAAGTGCCGCCCCTTGCCTGCCGGGCAGATCATCCGAGAGTGAAACAGGGGCCTGTTACCAACCTCCGAGACTGGGGTCCCCCACCGGTTCGACTGCGGGCGGAGCCCTTGTCTCACCGACTCCCCCTCAAGGGGGGAGTCGCAGAAGCCGAGCCGCAGGCGAAGGCTGATGCGGTGGGGGCCAAGTCTCGGCTCCGGACCGTGGGACGGCGCGGCTGATACAGGGCGAAACGTCGGTGCTTCAGGTCAATCGACCACCAGAACGGCCGTGCCCTGAATCGTTCCCGACCGCAGCGCCGACAGGGCCTGGTTGGCGTCGCTCAGAGCAAAGGGATTGACGTGAGTTCCAATGGTGACCCGGCTCGCCAGCTGCAGAAACTCCTCTCCATCGCCCCGGGTGAGATTGGCGACCGAGCGCACCACACGCTCTCCCCATAGAATCGAGTAGGGAAAGGCTGGAATATCGCTCATGTGGATTCCGGCACAGATCACCGAGCCCCCCTTGGCCACCGCCTTCAGGGCGGCTGGAACCAACTCGCCCACAGGGGCGAAGATAATGGCGGCATCCAGAGGTACCGGCGGCGCCTGCCCTGATTCACCCGACCAGACCGCCCCTGAGCGGAGAGCAAACTCTTGGCCCGCCCTGTCTCCGGCCCGTGTGAAGGCATAGACCTGCCGGCCCTGGTGGAGAGCCGCCTGAACCAGCAGGTGCGCCGAAGACCCGAAGCCGTAAAAGCCGACCCGCCGGGCCTCGCCCGTCATCCTCAAAGATCGGAAGCCGATCAGGCCTGCGCACAAGAGCGGGGCCGCCTGAACATCGGAATAGTTGGGGGGAATGGGAAAACAGTAGCGCTCGTCAGCCGCCGCGTATTCGGCATAGCCTCCGTCCCGATGATACCCCGTGAACCGGGCCCGATCGCACAGGTTCTCTCTGGAGGACCGGCAGTAGCCGCATCGGTTGCAGGTCCAGCCCAACCAGGGGACCCCCACCCGGTCGCCCGGTCTCAGACGGCTGACCCCTGGACCGCAGCCGTCCACCGTTCCCACGATCTGGTGTCCGGGAACCAGCGGTAGCCTGGCATCCGGCAGCTCGCCGTCCAGGATGTGGAGATCGGTGCGGCAGACCGCGCAGGCACTCACCCGCAGGAGCACCTGGCCCGGCCCGATCCGGGGTCTGGGCAGATCCCGTTCAACCAGGGGCCGCCCCGGAGTTTCCAGAACCATGGCCTTCACGACGAAGCTCCGGGTGTCTAAAAAGTAGCAATGGGATTCAGAGGGGAGCCGGTGGCCCCCGGTACCGGCAGCGGGGCCATGGTCATGAGGAACTCCCAACGCTGGCGGGCCTGGGCGGCCTCGCCAACAGCTTCCAGATCAAGGACATCCAGGATGGGCGTCCCCATGCCCACGATCAGGACCATGTGAACCGGCAGGAAGGAGTCCTTCACTTGTGAGGGCATGACGTCGGTGGCCAGGTCGCTGCCCACGATGGCCACGTCGCGCTCTTTCAGCCAGGGCAGGCAGGACGCGTGCAGACCCGCCGAATTCTGCATGATGTCCCACCCCCCCTCGGCGCGCCGCCTGGCCCAACGGCCGGTCCGGAGCAGAAGGGCATCTCCCGAGCCCACCCGGACGCCGGCCTTCTTTTCCCAGGCTTCCAGGTCTTCAGGATAGATCGCCTTGTCTCCCGGTAGATAGTCCAAGCCCCACAGGCGGGGCATATCCATAAGGACAGCCCGGGTAAAGATACCGTCCTTCAGGGTGAGGACCGAAAGCTTGTCGGCCCCACTCCGGGTGACTTCGTCCCTGGAGAAACCGTTGTACATCTTCCCTTCATAGAAGAAGTGGCACAGGGCATCCACATGGGTGGTGGTAAATCCGTGGTAGCTCACCGCGAACCTGTCGTTTGCCCCCACGGAGTCGGGCTTGAAGCTCTCCGGCAACATCTCGTGCTCGAAGGGAGGCGAGCCGTCCTGCTCAACCTTGACAGCGTCGTGCGCCATCGAAACGGAGAAGCCCTCCTTCACCAGGGCAGCCGCCTGCTTGCGCTTTTCGGCCGTAATCAGGTTGATCGTCCCCAACTGGTCGTCCGCCCCCCAACGACCCCAGTTGGAAAGCGAGGTCATCATCCGGTCGACGTCCTTGCTGGTCAGGTTCTTGGAATTTCTACAGACAATGACCGGGGCCGTCGCCGTCAATAGCAGCAGATGGGTGATGACAACGAATCGGGACAGTTTCATGTTCATGATCCTCCCCTTGGAACAGCGCCTCATCGCCGAGACCTCTTCGTTTCCGGCTCCGACTGAAACCATCCTGCTCGAGCCGCCACGGAGCCCGCGGCCGATTCGCCCATCGAGGTCTTATGCTGCGATAGTTTATCCCTGCCCAACCGGCTCTTCAATGGTTTTGGACGGCAAGGCGAAGAAGCCGGCCGGCTGCCGGAACAGAGGCTCGGAAACTGAACGCTGAACGAGCCTCTTGCAAAATTCGTCGTGCGGCGCTGGGGATGTTGTTGAATTACTGGAATAACTTCGATCAGCCGCTCCTGAATCGCTTTGATTCAATCTCGTCTCCTACGCGCTCTTTGCAAGTTATTCCAGTAATTCAACAACGTCCCCTATTCGCGGCCCCTATCTGCGGAATTTTGCAAAGGGCTCGCACTATAATGCAGACGGCATGTTATTGAGTCGAGACGGATTCAAGCTATTCGCCTATCTGAGCATCAGCGCTTTGCTGAGCTTCACCGTCTGGACCATGATCCTGGTCCCGGATTACCTGGCTCACCAGGGCTGGTCGGCGCAGAAGATCGGCTGGGCCATGGGCCTGTTTTTCGTTGTTGCTCTCATCTCTCAGATTTCTTCAGGCCATCTGGCCGACCGCATCGGGAACGTTCCCACGGCCCTGATCGGCACCGGCATCGCCTTGAGCGGATGTATCTGCTATTGGGTCGCCCTCAGGTGGCCGGATGCCATCTTTGGGGCTCGCGCCCTTCACGGTGCCGGGGCTGCCATGGTCGGCGCCGGCGCTCTCTTCCACTTGGTGAGATCGGTGCCCCAGAACCTCAAAGGGCGGGTGATGGGTTATTTCGGCCTGCCCGGGTTCGTGATGATGGGCGTGGGGCCCTGGATTGCCGAGAGTTTGCGTCATTCCTGGGGGATGGCCGGGGTGTTCACGCTCATTCTGGTCAACTTCGTGGCGGTTGGCGTCCTCCTCCGCTGCCTGCCGCGCCCCCTGGCCCCCAAGGGCACTCGACGGGAACCGTTCAGCCGGGCCTTCAGAAAGAGCTTCCCCAACTTGAGGCCTGTCATCTTCTTCGCCTTTTGCTTCGGTTTCGGCCTGTCCGCCTGGAACAGCTTCCTGGCCCCCGCGGTGAGCGAGATCGGAAGCGGCGCCATCTCGGCCTTCGGCCTCGGCTACGGTTCAGGAGCCCTGGTGAGTCGCCTCGGCCTGAGTCAAAAGCTGGACAGAGGCAAGCGGCGCCTGATCGCCATCTCCAGCCTGACCCTCTACGGGGTGGGGCTTGCCTTGATTCCACATGCGGATCATGCCTGGCATTTGGGTATGATTGGGATCGGCTGCGGGGTGAGCCATGGCCTCTATTACCCCGCCCTGAGCTCCTTTGCCGCCGCGCGTTTCCATCCTCTTCACACCGGAAACGCCATGAGTCTGTACATGTCCGCGTTCAGTCTGGGGATGTTTCTGGGGTCTCCGGTTTGGGGATACGTAGGGAACCAATGGGGGTACCTCTGGATTTTTACGGTGGCGGGCCTGTTTGTGTTTTGCTCGACGCTGATTTTCCTGATTTCGCGTTCCTGGTCCAAGGCAAGGTGGCTGATTTGGCCCTACAGTAGCCGAGAAGCCGACTGATTCAGGGGAGAAAGCCTCGGGCGCGAGGCAAAACAACTGGTCAACCTGGGAGGAACTGGCTATGGAGACACAATCCAAGCAGAGTCTTGAGACGGGGACCGATCCGGGCCCCTTCGGCGAACTCGACACCGTCACCGTTCTGATGCCGATGCCCTTCCGTGGAGGGCGGCTGGACGGGCGGGCACATGCCAGAAACGTGGATTACCTGCTGGGCAACTGTTTTCTCGACGAAGGGCGCCGGCGGGTCATGGGAATCGGCGGGACCAGCCTGATTCACCACCTCGACCGGGAGACCCAGTTGAAACTGGTCCAGTCGACCGGCCGGCAGTTGGGCTCCGAGGCGCTTTTCATGGCGGGGGTCATTCCTACGCCCCCGTCCGAAGCCAGGCAATTCATCCAGGAATGCCTGGAACTGAAGAGGCCTCCCGACTACTTTCTGCTCATGCCCATTCCCGGTCTGTTCAATCCCGAGGGTGTTGAAGCCGAGCTTTCCGCGTTGTCGGAATTCTTCGAAAAGCAAGGGGCGGGGCGCTTTGTCCTATACCTGCGTACTGGTCGCCTGAACGCCGCCTATGCTAGACTCGCCTCCAGACTTGCCAACATTGCCGGCATTAAAGTGGGCACCCATCCCGGAGATGTGGAGGTGCTGCAGGCATCGGTGCCCCCCTCCAAACGGGTCCTCTGGGGAGTGGGTGACCGGGTGACGGCGGCCGCCCGGCTGGGCGCACGGGGCCACACCTCCGGATTGACCCTGATCTGCCCGAGCCTCTGCGATGCCATCAACAACGCCTGCCGGCGCCAGGACTTCGAGGCCTGCGCCGAGTTGGAGCAAGTGGTCTCAGGTCTCGAAGAGATTCGCTTCATGGAGGATCGAATCTACAACTACTCCGCGGTGGTTGCCGCCAGCCAACTGGGTGGATTCCAGGACATCGACCTGGGAGAAGGAGGGCCGTTCAACGCCCCGCCTCCGCCACCGATCCTGCAGCAAATTGCTCACTGCGTAGAGCGATTGAAACCCTACCACTGACCGGCCACAGGGGGATTGCGTCGGAGCAATCCAGCGAGTCGGCGAATAGAAGCCTGTTTCAGGGCGAACGGGTGCAGGCATGACCGGAAATTCCCCGGAACTCACCAGCAACGACCAGGGGGCCAAGCTCGGCGTCGAGCTTGCCGAGAACCTCGCGGATTCCGAGGTCGCCATCCTGGAGCAGATTCAAAATCGGGTTCTTTGGCTGAGCATGCAGATTGTGCACTACGCCAATTCCCTGCGGGAAAACGGCAGCGGCGCCAGCGCCAAAGTGGGGGGTCACCAGGCCAGTTGCTCCTCCATGGTCAGCTTGATGACGGCCCTCTATTTCCACTCGCTGCGATTCGGAGACCGGGTCTCCGTCAAGCCCCACGGCTCTCCGGTGTACCACGCCATCCAGTATCTCCTGGGCAATCTGCCCGAGGAGAAGCTCCGCCAGTTCCGCAGTTTCAAGGGACTGCAATCCTATCCCAGCCGCACCAAGGACGTGGACCAGGTCGACTTTTCCACTGGGTCGGTGGGTCTGGGAGCCGTGGTTCCCAACTTTGCCCGGCTGACCCGACAGTTCGTGCGCGACCATTTCGGGCATCCACGGCGCAACCGCTTCATCGCCCTCATGGGGGACGCGGAGCTGGATGAGGGAAACGTTTGGGAAGCCCTGGGCGAAGAAACGCTGCAGGAGTTGGGGCAGGTTCTCTGGATCGTCGATCTCAATCGTCAAAGCCTGGACCGCGTCGTCCCCAGCGGCAAGGCCCAGAAGATCGAGGAGATGTTCCGCATCAACGGCTGGCGAGTGCTCGAGTTGAAGTATGGCAGGAAGCTGGAAGAGGTCTTCAGGCGTCCCCACGGCGAGAAACTGAGACAATGCATCGACCTGATGAGCAACGACGAGTATCAGAGCCTGTTGCGTATCGAGGACGGCGAGAGGATCCGGCGTCGCCTGGTCAACACTCCCGAGGGTCAGGACAAAGAGCTGCTGGAATTGTTGAGCGATTACTCCACCGACGAAGTCAAGCCTCTGCTGGCCGATCTGGGAGGCCATGACCTGCGCAAGATTCTGGAGGGACTGGACGAGGCCGACCGGATTACCGACCAGCCGGTCGTCATCATCGCCTACACCATCAAGGGTTGGGAACTGCCGATCGCCGGAGACCCCCTGAACCACGCCAAGCTCCTGACATCGGATCAGATGGCGGAGCTTCAGTCCCGGCTGGGGATTGTTTCCGGAGAAGAATTCGCCCCATTCCCGCCCGGCAGCCCCGAAGACCGGTTCATCCAGTCACGCCTCAAGCTTCTCAACGGCAACGCCAAGGCCGACACCGCACCTGCGCCCGCTCCCCTCTCGATTCCCGCCAGCCTGGGGTCCGGCTACCGGGGCGACCTCTCCACCCAACAAGCCCTGGGCAGCCTGCTCACCGCCTTGAGCCGCATCCCGGAGGTGGCGGCCCGCATGGTAACCACTTCCCCCGACGTTTCCATTTCGACCAACCTGGGGGGATGGATTCACAAGATGCGGGTCTACAGCCCCGAGGAGAAGATCAATTTCTTTCGCGAGAATGCCGTGGCCTCCATGCTCAACTGGGAGCAGTCCCCCAAGGGACACCACATCGAGCTGGGAATCTCGGAAAACAACCTGTTTCTCCTGCTGAACATGCTCGGACTGTCGCAGGAATTCTCCGGGGAGGTGCTGCTTCCCTTCGGAACGGTCTATGACCCCTTTATCGGACGGGGGCTGGATGCGCTGACCTACGCGGCTTACACCGAATCCAAGTTCATTTTTGCCGGCACCCCGTCGGGAATCACCCTGAGTCCCGAGGGGGGCGCTCATCAATCCCTGATCACGCCCTCCATCGGCATGGAAATGCCCAACCTGGTCTACTACGAACCCACCTTCGCCCAGGAACTGGAATGGATCTTCCTGGCCGGCCTGCGGAACCTGCTGGACCGCAAGCGGGGTCAGATTCTATACCTGCGGCTCTCCACCCGTCCGGTGCCGCAGAGTCTCTTTCCGGCCGACCGGAGAACGGCTCCCCAGCGGATGGAGCAGTTGCGCCGGGACGTCCTGCGGGGCGGATATCGACTCCTGGATCACCGGTCCGCCCCCGGGTACTCTCCCGGCAGGAACGTCCTCAACCTCTTCACCTGCGGGGTGATGGCGGTCGACGCCCTGGAGGCCAGCCGAAGCCTCGCTCGAGAAGGCATCTTCGCCAACGTGATCGCGGTCACCAGTCCGGACCTGCTCTTCCGCGGTTGGCAGCAGGCCGGCAAGCTCAAGATGAAGAACCCCGGAAACCGGTTCACCTTCCACCTGGAGGGCCTGATTCCACCCGCCGAGCGCCGGGTCCCCGTTGTCACCGTACTGGACGGCCACTCGCATGCTCTTTCCTTCATCGGGAGCGTGTTCGGCAGCCAGGCGCTGTGTCTGGGCGTGGATGAATTCGGTCAGTCGGGTCAGGCCGAGGAGCTCTACGACCACTACCAGATCGGGGTCAAGGCCATCTCGCAGGCCGCCCGCCAGATGATCCATGGAGGGGCTGCTGCAGGGTGAGGCAGTGAAGGGTCCCGAAACCCCATGCCAGATCGACGCTGTGGATGCCGACCACGGACCGCTCCGGGAATAGCCGGCTGAGCCGGCTCAGCGCCAGGCGGTCGTTGGGGTCGTTGAAGGTGGGGACCAGCACCGTCCGGTTGGCGATGTAGAAGTTGGCATAGCTGGCGGGCAGGCGCTGCCCTCTGAAAATCAGGGGCCGCGGCATGGGAAGCTCAACCATCCGAAGGGGCCGGCCGTCCTGGTCGGTGGCCTCGGCCAGCCGCCTCCGGTTTTCCCGTAGCGCCTCGTAGTTGGCGTCCCGCCGATCGGATTCCACGGAAACCACCAGGGTGGTCGGGTTCACGAAGCGGGCGATGTCGTCCACGTGGCCGTGGGTATCGTCGCCGGCAATCCCTCGACCCAGCCAGATGACTTTGGCGACCCCAAGGTAGTGCCGGAAGATATCCTCCATCTCCGGCCTGGAAACTCCCGGGTTGCGGGCTTGGATGGGGCTGAGCAGGCACTCCTCGGTGGTGACCAGGGTTCCCCGGCCGTTCACGTCGATGCCGCCTCCTTCCAGTACGATCCTGCGTCCGCCTGGTGAGATCCTTGGCTGACGGCATTTCAAGCCGAGCAGACGAGCGATGGCGGCGGGAACAACATCGTCCCGCCGCCAATTGGAGTACCTGGCCCAGCCGTTGAATTGCCAGTCCAGAATCCCCATCTCGGCCGGCCCGGAATCGCCCCCCCGGACAAAAATCGGACCGGTGTCGCGCAGCCAGCTGCGGTTGGTGGCCACTTGGTGGAACTCAACGGCAGCCAAATCCACCTGGGCCTGCAAAAGCAGCCGGCGGGCCCGTCTTTCCAGCCACCCGTTCTCCACCAGGATCCTGACCCGCTCGTGGCGGTGCAGGTGGCGCACCACCTCGCCGAAGACCCAGGGGACGGCCGCGAATTTCCCGGGCCAATCGGCCCGATAGTGCGGCCAGGCGATCCAGGTTGCCTCGTGAGGCTCCCATTCCGCCGGCATTCGGTAACCCGCATTTCTCACCAGGTCGCCGGAGTCATGATGAAAGGCCATTTATTTTCTGGAACTCGTTCCCCCGATTGGGATGCCTTGCGGTGACACACGGCGCTGGGCATGCCCTGTCTTGTCCTTTTCCCCTCAGCCCATCCATGCTCGCTCGACCGTAGTGACCGCTACGCTCTTCGCTCCCGAGCACGC